>JBGSPT010000449.1:0-46079 GCA_041738475.1 Treponematales bacterium | reverse complement strand
CCCGATGCGGTCGCTCGGATGCTGTCCGAGGTCCCCGCGGACCTCACGCTGAACGGGATCGCGGGAGCCGCCGGATTGCGCCCTTCCCTCGAAGCGATAGACGCGGGAACCGACCTCGCCCTCGCCAACAAGGAGACCATGGTCCTGGCGGGACGTATCGTCCTGGAGCGGGCGGCCGCGGCCCGGGTGCGGGTGATTCCCGTGGATTCGGAACACTCCGCGGTGTTCCAGTTGGTCGAACGGTTCGGGGCCGGGGACCTGGAAGAGGTGATCCTGACCGCCTCCGGGGGAGCCTTCCGGGACCGGCCCGTCGCGGAACTACCCCACGCGACCCCGGAGGAGGCGTCGACCCATCCGAACTGGACCATGGGGCGCAAGATCACGATCGACTCCGCCAGCATGGCGAACAAGGGGCTCGAGGTGATCGAGGCTGTCCGGTTCTTCGGCGTAGAACCCTCCCGTGTGCGTGTCCTGATCCACCCCCAGAGCCGGGTGCACGCCCTGATCCGCATGCGGGACGGGGCCCTGTACGCCCAGATCTCGGGAACCGACATGCGGCTGGCCATCCAGTCCGCCCTCTCCTGGCCCCGGACGGAGACCTGCGCCTTCGGCCGCCTCGACCTGGCGGACCTGACCCTGTCCTTCCGGGAACCCGATCCCGAGCGATATCCCCTCCTGGACTTGGCGTATCGTGCGGTCAAGGCAGGAGAAGGATATACTATCGCCTACAACGCGGCCAACGAGACCGCGGTGGATCTGTTCATCAAGCGGCGGATACGTTTTACGGATCTTGCTTTCGTGACCGCCGCCGTCCTTGACCGGGCGTGGCCGATCCGGGTGGAGGGCATCGAAGAGGTGCTGTCCGTGGACGGCCGGGCCCGCGATGCGGCTCTCGAGGCCGCGGAAGGAATCTGAAAGTATGGTGGTCATAGTTTTGGGTCTTCTGGGCCTGGGCATCGTCGTATTCGTTCACGAGCTGGGACATTTTCTGGCGGCCCGATGGATGGGCGTCCATGTTGAGTCTTTCAGCCTCGGCTGGGGCCCGAAACTGGCGGGGTTCACCCGGGGCGGCACGGAGTACCGTGTATCCGTATTCCCCATCGGCGGGTACTGCAGGATGAAGGGGGAAGAGGCCTTCAAGACCGCCCTGGAGCGCGGGGACGAGGACATGCCCCGGGAACCGGGCAGTTTCTACGGGGCATCCCCGTGGCGCCGAATCGTGATCGCCTTGGCGGGCCCCTTGGCAAACCTGGTATTCGCGCTCGTCGTGGCGGTCGTCATCGCCGCCGTCGGGTATACGCTCCGGACCTCCGGAAACAAGGTCATCCTGGCGTCGGAGTATCCCCTTTTCGGCGCTCCCGCCGCGGGACTGCCCGCGGAAAAGGCGGGGATCCGGACCGGGGATCGGATCGTTTCCATCGACGGCGTCGAGACGCGGATGTATTCCCAGATCCAGGAGATCATCTTCCGGTCAGCGGAAAAATCTCTACGGCTGACCGTGGACCGGGACGGCAGACAGGTCGAGCTTGTGGTAGTCCCCGTCCTGGACCGGGAGACGGGTGCCGGCAGGGTGGGTTTGTACGCCTGGGTCGAACCCGTGGTGGAGAGGGTCGAACCCGCGGGCTCCGCCTTCGTGGCCGGGCTCGCTCCAGGCGACCGCATCCTGTCCGTCAATGGAACCGCGGTCGAGCACGATGTGGCCTTTCAGAAAGCCCTCCTGGACAGGCCGCGGGTGCTCCGCATGCGGATCGATCGGGAAGGTTCCCCCCTCGAGGTGGAAGTCATCCCGACTTGGAACAAGGACGGGTATCCCGATCTGGGCATTTCATTCCGGGCGGTGGCTTTCAGGATCCAGGCCGACGGGCCCTTGGATGCGATCGCCAAAGGCTGGAGAGATACGAGGGATACGGTCTCGGGCACCCTCCAAGGTCTCGCGGGCCTGTTCCGGGGAAACGTCAAAGTCACCAACGCCGTTTCCGGTCCCGCCCGGATAACCTACATGGTCGGCACCGTGGCAAGCCGCAGCCTCCGGGAGGGATGGGCGGACGGCTTGTCCCAGCTCTTCAATTTCCTTTCTCTGCTCTCCGTGGGCTTGTTCATCATGAACCTAATGCCCATTCCCTTGCTCGACGGAGGGCAGATCCTCCTGTTCGTCGTGGAGGGGATACGCCGGAAACCGCTGAAGCTCAAGACCGTATACCGGTACCAAGCCGTGGGCATGGCGGTCGTCTTGGCCATTTTTTTGCTTACCACCATCGCGGATCTCACGTTCTTCTCGGGCCGCTGAGGTCCGATGCCTATAGACGCCTAATCGAAAGGAGGGTTGGATGCGAAGCGTGACATGCCCCTGTGAGGCGGTATTCGAGGCCGATATCCCGGAATCGGTGGATCTGGACACCCGTCCCGGCGCTTTGGAGGAAATTCTGGAAGGCTCCTTTCTTTCCGCCCGTTGTCCGGAATGCGGCAGCGTCGTCAAACCGGACCTTCCGGTTCGGATTACCTCGGAATCCCGGGGAATGGACATCCAGGTCGTACCGGAAATGGAGCGGTACGCCTTTTACCGGGGCGCCGTGCCCCTTCCCTCGGGATCCGAGGCCGTGATCGGCTACCGGGAATTGGTGGAAAGGATCCGGGCCGTCAAGGATGGGGCTTCTCCCGGGGCGCTCGAGGTTCTGAAATTCCTTTTGCTCGCCCGGGCCCAGCAGGACGCTCCCGAGGCTGACATCGTCATCGAGTACGTGGGCAGGCAGGAGAATTCCTTCGTGTTCGATGTCTGGGGTATGAAGCCGGATCGGGCGGGGGTGGTCCGCGTCCCTCAAGCGGTATACGAGAAAACCCTGTCGGAACTGGTTAGGAAATCCTCGGAAGAGCCATTCTCTCGGATCTTCGCGGGGAACTACCGTTCGATTCGTGCCCTGGAGGCGGATCCTGAAGTGGACGCCAAGTAAAATAATTCCCTA
Organism: Treponematales bacterium; assembly: GCA_041738475.1. Taxonomy (GTDB): domain Bacteria; phylum Spirochaetota; class Spirochaetia; order Treponematales; family UBA12059; genus JAAYUR01. The sequence continues at coordinate 43,119 of JBGSPT010000449.1, read as the reverse complement.
TGGGACGGCAGAGTTAGATAGATCGCCGAAGCCGCGGCCTCTTCACGCCTAGTCGTGGGACGGGTTTTTTCGGACCTTGTCCACCGCGATTTCGACGGCCTTGCGGACCTTATCCGCGTACTCGGTCCCGTCCGCGGCCTGGGCGTACAGGGTGCCCAACAGGGAGACACGGTAGAGCGGCTTGATCGTGTTCAAGGCCAGGGCGGCCATGTCCAGGACGCAGTCCTCGCAGGTGCAGATGCCCAGGCTCTCCGCGTCGTCGAGCTGACGCTCGAGTTCGTCCAGGACCATGCGCTCCGCCTCGTTGACCAGGATGCTGAAGTCGTACATCCGGCGTAGTTCCATGCCGCCCTCCCCGTCCGCGGTTTTGCGTCCGCGGCAGTCCGATTCACCTGTAGTGTATAGCCCTCAGGAATGCTTTGCAATCGACTCGAAGCGGGTGAATGCGGGCAGGAAGAGTATCTTGGTGGTACCCGTCGGACCGTTCCGCTGCTTCGCCACGATGAGTTCCGTCTCTATGGGATTGGATCGTTCCTCCTGGGTCCGGCCGAGTTCCCGGTCCCGGTGGAGGAAGAGGATGAGGTCGGCGTCCTGCTCTATGGACCCCGACTCCCGGAGATCCGCCAGGGTGGGCTGTTTCCCCTCGGCCTCGCGCTTCAGCTGGGACAAGGCCACGACGGGGATGCGGAGCTCCCGGGCCAGGGCTTTCAGGGACCGGGAGATGCTGGCGATCTGCTCCCACCTGGGAAGCTCGGTGTTTTCGTGGGTCACCAGGGTCAGGTAATCCACAAAAATGATCCGGACGTCCTTCTCGGCCCGGAGCCGCCTGGCCAGGGTCCTGAGGTCCAGGAGCTTCATGTTGGGCATGTCGATGATATAGAGGGGGGCGTCGTAGATGCGCCCGGCGGCATCGATCAGGCTCTGGAAGTCGCTGTGCTTCATCAGCCCCGTGCGGATCTTCTCGGACCCGATCCGGGCCTCGCTGGCCACCATGCGCTGCATGAGGGCGGTATCCGCCATCTCCAGGGAGAAAAATGCCGTGGGAATCTTCTCGTGGATCGACGTGTGCGCCGCGATGGTGAGGGCCAGGGCGGTCTTTCCCTGGGAGGGCCGGGCTCCGATGATGACCAGCTCCGAGTCCTGGAACCCGCTGGTCATGGAGTCCAGTTCCCCGAAACCGCTGGGTATGCCCGTGTATGGAGTCTTGGTCCGGTAGAGCTTCTCGATCATCTTGATCGTGTCGGGAAGAAGCTCCTTTACGCTTTTGTAGGATACCGCCTGGCGCTTGTTGCTGATGTCGAAGATGGCCGCCTGGGCTTCGTCCAGCATCAGGGCGCTCTCTACGGAATCGTCGAAGACCTTGGCGGTCATCTGTTGGGACAGCTTGAGGAGGGCCCGGCGTACGGAATTCTCCTGGACGATACGGGCGTAGTATTCGACGTTGGCGCTGGAGGGTACGAAACTGGTCAGGTCCGCCACGTAGCCGGCCCCTCCGGACGCGTCCAGCAGGGCCAGGAGCCTGAGTTCGTCCGTTAGGGTGATGAGGTCCGGCTTTTGTCCCTTCTCGTACAGGGAGATGATGGCGAAGAAGATGTTCCGGTTGGCGTTTACGTAGAAGTCCTCGGGCCTCAGGAACCGGAGTACCAGGGTGACGGAATCCGGATCGAGGAGAATGGCGCCGAGCACGGCCTGTTCGGCTTCCGCGTTGTGCGGAGGAACCTTGTCCCTCAGCTGAGCCGGCGCCATTGACTCTTAATCCCGATCTTCCGGGAGCCTCTCGTCGATTTCCTCGTCCTCGTCCACATGGGCGGACTTGAAACGCTCGACCTTGGGAGCCGTCGAAGCCGCAGCGGCGGCTTCGGCCCGGGCTTCCTTGTCGGACTGGCCGCGGATGACGAGCTTGACCGTCGCCTCGTCCTTCTCGTAGAGCCGGATTGCTACCTTGTAGTTCCCGACGCTCTTCACCACACGGCCGGGGATCTCGATCCGCTTGCGGTCCAGGGAAAAGCCCTTCTTGAGAAGCTCGTCCGCGACGGTGGCGTTGGTGACGGCTCCGTAGAGTTTGCCGTTGGCCCCCGCGGGAAGTACCAGGGAAATCTCCTCCGCCTCCAGGCGGGTCTTCAGGTCGGAGCTCTCGAGGCGCTTCTTGGCCTTAAGCGCTTCGATTTCGGACTTGCGTTTCTCGAAGAGGGCTACGACCTTCTGGTTGTACGGAAGCGCCAGACCCCGGGGGAGCAGAAAGTTGCGCGCGTATCCCAGGGCGACTTCCTTGATGTCTCCCAATTCGCCCAGGTTGGGCACATCGTTGTTCAGGATGACCTTCATGCTTGGACTCCTTTGCTGATTCGGTAGGGTATCCAGGTCTCGGTCGCGCCGAGAACCGTCAGGATCCCCGCCGTCCAGACTCCCGTAGTGACATTGAACAGGAGCAGAACGACGAGGAGTATCCCCGTCCATCGGAGGGGACCGGTTGGAGCGAATCGCTCCAGAACGTGTCGAAGTATGCCGAGTCCCTGGGCGGCGTAGCAGAAGGAAACCGCAAGGGCGGCATTCCATGCCAGGGCTTCCAGGAACTGCGCCGACCCGAGGGCTGTGAAGTATGGAAGCCGGGCGGCCAGCACGGCCGTCCAGGATCCCAGGAAGCCCCATATGAGCTGTCCCGGAACGGCAAAGGCGGAAAGGGCCGGGATCCTCTTGGCGCCTTGGGCGTCGGGGCCCGCGGCGCGGGTTCCGATCCAATGGCCCAAGAAGGTGGCCGCGAAGAGCACGGCGGCGAAACCGTCGGCTATGACCCTGCGGGCCTGGGCGAGCATGGTTCCCGGATCCAGGCTGGACCTCAGTACCGCCCCCGCGTAGCCTTCACCCCCGACCGAATCCATGGTCCTGGTCATCTCCTCGATGCCCCGCAGCAGGTAGGCCTCCACCTCGGGATTCGCGAAGAGCGAGAAAACCGAGGGCAGGGCTACGGCGATAATGAGAAGAGAACCCGCCATGACCCGGAAGACCAGGGGCCAGGAGGAAAGAAACCCCGCGTTAGACAGGGCCATGGATCCGGCAAGGCCCGCGGGAAGGGAAAGCATCAGCAGGAAACCGCCGACGCCTCCGAAGGGCAGGCCGCGGTACTGCCAGAAAAGCCATCCCGCCGTTCCGGCGAACGCCACGGACAGGGAGAGAAGAAACGCCCGGTAACCGCCCCGGGACCAGGAGGTCTGCAGGGGCATCGCGAAGAGTAGCGAGAATACGGTAGACCCGTAGAGGAAGGCCGCGACCGCGCCGAGGGCGAGATAACGGACGTCCGGGGTCCGGGCGCTCTTCATAGGCTGCCTCAGGCTGCTCCGCCTATTTAGAGACGAAGGGCAGGAAGGCCAGGGCGCGCGCCCGCTTGATGGCGACGGCCAGAGCCCGCTGATGCTTGGCGCAGGACCCGGTTATGCGCCGGGGAAGGATCTTTCCCCTCTCGGTTACGAAGCGGCGGAGGGTGTCGGGATCCTTGTAATCGATGCGCAGCTTGTTCGTGCAGAACTTGCAGACTTTCTTTCGGAAGAAGCCCTTGCGGCCGCCCCGGGGTCCGCCGCGTCCGCCGTCCTCGCCTTCACGTCCTCCATCGCGGCCGCCTTCACGGCCTCCTTCACGGCGGGAATCCTGCTCGTCCCTGGGGGGGCGCGTTTCTTCCCGGGGTTCCCGGGCGATGGGCGTATCCTGGTTCTCTTTGATATCGGACATGCTGGTCTCCTTAGGTATACGTTCGGTTTATCAGAACGGGATGTCGTCGGAAAAATCGTCGGTCTCCGGGGGAGCCGATTCTCCCGTCCCGGGCCGCCCACGCGGGGCAGGCCGATCGGGCTGGTCGCGCCAGCCGGAGTTCCCCTGGGACGGGGCTCCGCCAGCCTGGTAGGAGCCTTCTCGGCTCCCTCCACCCAGAAGGTTCACCTTGTTGGCCACGATCTTGACTTTGCTGCGGGACTGGCCGTCCTGTTCCCACCGGTCCTGCCGAAGCTCGCCTTCGACCCCGACCATCTTCCCCTTGGTCAGGTACTGGTTGAGGGATTCGGCGCTTTTCCCGAACAGCTCGATGTCGAAGAAATTCGCCTCGTCAACCCACTGGTCCCCGTTCTTTTTCCGGGTATTGATCGCGATCCCGAAAGTGCTGATCGGGTACCCGGAAGGCGTGTACTTGAGCTGGGCGTCGCGAGTCAGGTTTCCCACCAATACGACAACGCTGAAACTGGACATGTTTCGCCGCCCTTCCGCCCGTCAGGCGTCGGCCCGGACGAAGAGATACCGGAGGATGTTCGGATTGAGCTTGAAGACCTTCTCCGTGGCATCGACGTTTTCGCCGGGGAATTGCATGGAGAAGAGGATGTAGTGCCCCCGGACCTTCTTCCGGATGGGGTACGCCAGGGGCCGGTCGCCCATGTCCTCTTCCTTGATGTTCTGGGCGCCCTGCTTGACCAGCACGGCTGCCACTGTTTCCTTTCCCAGCCGGAATAGTTCTTCTTCCGTCGGGAAAATCGAGATGAGTTCGTAGGATCGCATAGTTCCTCCCTATGGACTTTCGATCCGTCCTCCAGGGGACGGATAAAGAGGCAAGGTAGAATACCAGGAACCAGGGGAAACATCAAGACTGGAGGACTCAGCTACCAGGACTCAGGTACCAGGTACCAGTCAGACGCCAGTGGATTCTGCTAAGTCTTCGATGCCCGGAGAGCTATCTGTCGCCTGACTCCTGTCGACCGGTTCCCGGGTCCTGTCTCCTCCATGGGCTTGACGCGGACCCTAAAGGCGCCGATGCTGGAGCGGGGGGATCATGGCCCAGCAGAAGATCAGGATCCAGGACAATCTTTGGTATCTCCGGCGCCTGATCGCGCTGGTTTCGGACGCCGTGAAGATACAGCCCGACGCGGACCTGTTCGCCGGCCGGGTGCTGGAGGATGCGGAATTCGCCAAAGGTGCCTTGTTCCGATTCAAGGCGCTCTTGGAATCCAACACCCGGCTCATGGACCGCGGGGAGTACCTGGTCCTGCTTTCCAGAAGCGCCCGGTCCCTGGCCGAGGCTGTCTCGGACCTCGCTTCCGGGAACGGAGACCTATCGCAGAGTCTCGCGGACCGCAGGCCGGACCTGGAATCCCTGACCCGGGACCTCAAAAAACTGGCCTCCGAGATCCGAGATCTCGCGAGCGCGGCATTCAACGAGGGCGCTGCCGACGGAGACGTCGTTTCCGGCGACGAGCTGTCCGAACTTCTTAGAGGCGAGGCCCCCTGAGCGTCAGGCGAGCCGAGCGATCCGTTCGAGCCCGTCCAGGGTCAGGTCGGGCTCCACGTAGTCGAAGATGTTCGTAAGCTGGGAGACCACCCGGCACAAGCCTCCGGTAGCAACGATCTTGGCCTCCTCTCCCAGTTCCCGGACCATGCGTGCGATGAGATACTCGACCAGCCCCGTGTAGCCGTAGACTACTCCGGCCTGGATCGCCTGGACGGTATTTTGCCCGAGGACAGAGGGAGGAGGCGCCAGAGGAACGTTCGGAAGCTGGGCGGTATCCCGGGAAAGGGCGCCCACGGCGGTTCCAAGCCCAGGGGCGATGGAAACCCCCCGGATCTCCCCGGCTCCGGATACGCAGGTGAATGTCAGGGCGGTCCCGAAATCGACGACGATACAGGCTCCCCCGACCTTCCCGTAGGCGGCGACCGCGTCGGCGACCAGATCCGTGCCGATCTCGTCCTGGGCGATCACCTTTACGGGCAGCCGGGAGTACAGGGCCGGCCCCAGGACCATCGGATCGATCCGGAACAGCCGTGTGACCATGGCCGAAATGGCTCCCGTCAGGGCGGGCACCACCGAGCTGACGATGACGCGGTCCACCGACCCTGGATCGATGCCGCGTTCCGCCAGGATTGCACGGAAGATGGTGACGTACTCGTCCTCCGTCTTCTTGGCGACCGTCTGTATCCGCAGAGTTTCTAAAAGCCTGGAAGACTCGTACACTCCGCCTACGATGTTCGTATTTCCCACGTCGATGGCCATCAGCATGAGGGGATCATCGGACAGAGGAATGGGGTTGTCAAGGCGGTGGACGGTGAACAGTGGTCGGTGAACGGAAATGTGTCCAGATACCTGCGGACGCTGGCTGCTGATCAGGCACATTTCCCCGGCCCCTGAGCGTATACCGTCCAATGTTCACCATTTACTGCCCACTCCTGTACACCTTTTTTCTTTTCCTGCATACTCCCCCCATGAGCGACATCATCCAGCCCCGGGTCCTCAAGGGTTTCCGGGATTTTCTTCCCGACGCGGAATTCGAGCGCCGGGAACTGTCGGAACGGCTGGAGAAGGTTTTCCGGACCTTCGGTTTCGTCCCCATCGATACCCCGGTACTGGAATACGCCGAGATCCTCCTGGGCAAGGGCGGCGGGGAGACGGACAAGCAGGTCTACCGGTTCCAGGACCACGGCGGCCGAGACGTGGCCATGCGATTCGACCTCACGGTTCCCTTCGCACGGTTCATGGCCGAGCATGTCGGCGAACTCTACCTGCCCTTCAAGCGGTATCACATCGCAAAGGTATGGAGGGGAGAGAACACCCAGCGCGGCCGGTACCGCGAGTTCACCCAGTGCGATTTCGACGTGGTGGGAACGGACTGCGCGTCTTCGGATTTCGAGACGATCCAGGTGATCGCGGATTCCATGCGAGCCCTGGGGGTCGAGGATTTCCGGATCCGGGTCAACCACAGGGGAATCTTCAACCGCTTCCTGGCCGCCGCCGGGGTTTCCGACGTTTCCGGGGACATTCTCCGCGCCGTGGACAAACTTGAAAAGGCGGGTGCCCCGGAGGTCCGCTCCCAGCTGGCGGAAGCGGCAGGGGACGTCACCGCGGACCGGATACTAGATTTCATCCGGAAGGAGAGCGGTTTTTCAGAAACCCTGGCAAAGATCACTTCCGCGGCGGGGGGATCCAATCCCGACTCCGACCGCCTGGGACAAATTTACGACTGCGCCAGTGCCGCGGGGATCCAAGACCGCCTGGTCCTGGATCCGTCGATCACCCGGGGCCTGGATTACTATACCGGCGTGGTCTTCGAAACCTACCTCGAAGCCTTGCCGCAGATCGGCTCCGTCTGTTCCGGGGGCCGCTACAACGAGCTGGCTTCCCTGTACACCCGACAGCATCTTCCCGGGGTTGGAGCGGCCATCGGATTGGACCGCCTCCTGGCGGCCCTTGAAGCCCTCGGCCGCTCCGACCGGAAGTCCGGGGGCACCCGGGTGCTCATCTTCCATGTGGAGGAAGGGTTCCTTCCCAGGTATTGGGAGCTCGCCGGAGAACTGCGGGCCGCCGGCATTCCCTGCGAGGTGTTTCCGGAAAACCGCAAGCTTTCCCAGCAGTTCGCCTACGCCCAGCGCAAGGCCGTGCCCTACGGAATATTCCTGGGTGCCGCGGAAAGCGCGCGGGGCGTCCTTTCGGTCAAGAATCTCGTCACCCGGGAGTCCCGGGAATACGCCTCGATAGGCGAGGCCGCGGCGGCCCTGGCGGGGAAATGATCAGGTTATTCCGGATACTTCCGCGGTGCCTGTTTTCCGGCAGGGTTTTCCTCGTCGGAACCGTACTCGCCGCGGCCGCCCTCCTGGGCGCATCCTGCAGCGGCCATGCGCCGGAGCTCGCGTCCCTGGAATACCGTCTCGCCCTGCGTCCTCTGGACCCCAAGGGGACCGCCGTTTCCGAACAACTGTCTGTCTTTGCCGCGGTCCGGGACGAGGACGGGATAAAGGACCTGGCGGCTCTGCATATCCTGCACGACGGAGAAGAGTACCTCTGGACCCTGACGACCGAAACCTGGATCCGAAACGACCGGAACAAGGAGACCTGGGTGGGCGGTACGGGACTTTCCGTTCCCGACACCCGCGCCCTGCCCCGAGGGCTGTACCGTGTGGTGCTCGAGGACCTCTCGGGGGAATCGGACGAGGCGACTTTTTCCATCGGATCCGGAATCGAGAAGTCCGCGGCCTTTCCCGTTATCCGGCGTCTGGGGGATTCCGTCTCCGTAATCTCGAAGTACCCCCGCACCGAACTCCTCTTCCTGGACCCTGCAGGTACCTTGATTCGGTCCGTCGACGCGCCGCGGCAGCCGGAGACCCTGGACCGACTGTTCGCATCGACCGCGTGGAGTCAGGAGGCGGAGACCCTGGTGGCGTACGGGTACGACGCCGAAAGGAACCTGGGAGTATTCTCATGGACGATACAACTGAAGGATTGAACGAGGGACCGCTGATATCCGAGGGTTTTCCGGAAGCCGAAGCCCGCTTTACGGACCCGGCGGGCATGACGGCGCTGCGCCGGGGAATCCGGTCCTACGCCCTTCGCGCCGGAAGGATGACGGATTTCCAGCGAAACGCCTACGAGACCCTGGCCGCCCGGTGGTGCGTTCCGTTCCGACCCGGGGAATCCTTCGTTCCGGAGACGGTTTTCGGGCGGAAGGCCTCCTTGATAATGGAGATCGGGTTCGGGATGGGCTTGGCCACAGCCCTGATCGCGGCAGCCCTGCCGGAAACGGATTTCCTGGGCATCGAGGTCCACACCCCGGGGGTCGGGAAACTGCTTTCTGAGATCGAGCGGCGAAGTCTCGGGAACCTCCGGATCCTCCACCACGACGCCGTCGAGTTCCTGGAATCCTGCGTGCTTCCGGGCACGGTTTCGGGGTTTCACGTTTTCTTCCCGGATCCCTGGCCCAAGAAACGCCACCACAAGCGGCGTCTGATCCAGCGTCCCCTGACGGACATGCTGGCTTCCCGGCTGGCTTCCGGGGGGTATATCTACTTCGTGACCGACTGGGAGGAGTATGCCCTCTGGGCCCGGGACGTCCTGGATTCCACTCCGGGACTCGTGAACTCCTATCCCGGATCCTGGGCCGAGAGGGCCTCCTGGCGTCCGGTGACTAAATTCGAGCGGAGGGCCCTTGCGGAGGGCCGGGCGATCCGGGAACTCTGGTATGTCGACGCCTAGGCCGGGAATGCCGGATCAGGGACCCTGACCCAGGAGCCCCGCGAGCCGGCCGACGCGATAATCCGGATTCGAATGGCCGAGGAGCCATTCGTAGAGCACGGGATTGTCCCAGATCCTCCCCTCCGAGTGGATTCCGATCCGGTACACGGATAGGATCCGTCTCTTTCCGGTGACCTCCTCAGCGGTGGTGTCGATGATGATATTACCGCGGTACGGGTCGGGTCCCGAATACACATGGTTCAGGACCAGGAACGGCGCGCCATCCAGGGATTCGATCGCGGCGACCGCGGTCCGGCCGTGGCTGAATCCGACAGCCCTGTCGCTGGCGTTGTAGAACGTCCAGACCGGCAGATTCCGGAAGACCGACCATTCCTCCACGATCGGTTTCCGGATGCCCTGTTCGGGCCTCGTATAGCCGGCGATCGGGATGACCGCAGCGAATTGTCCGGGACGCCGGCTGGCGTATCCCCAAGTCCCCGTTCCTCCCGTGGAATACCCGGCCAGGTATATCCTGGCCGGGTCCACCCGACAGCCGCGGGAAACCTCGGCGAGGATGTCGTCCAGGAGATCCAGACGGTCGAACCATTGGCGTTCTTCGTAGGGGCCCTCCGTCAGGTGGGGGCTCACCAGAATGAAATCCCGGCGCAGGGATTCCGGACAGGTTTCCGGCAGTCTGCGGATGACGCTCGGCGGGCCGTGGCACAGGGCTTCCTCGACTGGGCCGCCTACCTGTCCGCTTGAATGGAGGGACAGGAGCAGAGGATACGTTCGGGACGGGTCGTACCCGTCGGGCAGCCGGAGGGAATACCCGTCCACCGCCGGATCGTCCAGCGGAACCGTGACGAATTCCCCGGCGACTCCGGCGGGTACGGGGAGTTCCGGCCCCGCCGCGGCAGCTGAAGATGCCAGCAAGGCTGCTGCCGCGAGAGCTATGGCAAGCTTCATTTCCCTGCCTCCCGCCACAGCATAGGGCCGTTCCGCCGGAATCGCAAGCGATTGCGGCGGCCTATTCCGCACGGCCCGCGAGCATCGTCAGATGGGAGCGGATGTCCCGAGGCCAGTCGCGGATCCCTTCCCTGAACCGCGCGAAATCTCGGGCATACAGGGCCCGGGAGGCCTCCTCGCACCCGGGGAGGTTTCCCGCCAGGGCCCACATCTCCCGGTCCGCCGCGGCAACCGCCCTCTTCGCCCGGGCCGAGGCCGGCTCGTTCCGGATGGCGTCGTCCACCAGACGCCTCAGGGTCGCGGATGCGTTGTTCTGCTGGCCCTTGAGCCATTCCCAGTGCCGGGGCAGGAGGGAAACTTCGCCGCAGACGACCCCCAGTGAGGGGCGGCCGCGGCCGGCCTTGGGCGCCGGGGGAAAAGCCCGTGCAAGGACTTCCTCCTCGGTGCCCCGGAAATCGAAATCAACCTGCTCGCCGGTTTCGTCATTGAAGATCAGTATCCCCTGGTTCCGTTCCCGATCCATGTATCCCTTGACCGCCCGGAGGGTCCCTTCAGGAGCCCCAGAGTAGACCAGCCGCTCCCCCGCGAAAGCCGTATACGATGATGTATCCATGGGGATAATTATACCCGGGTATAATATAATGTCAATACTGCCCGGGTAAAAAACAAGGCTCTTTTCCTCTCGCCGCGATTAGGCTACTCTAGGGGCATGAACGAAACGGAACCTACAATCCCGGTACCCGGCCAGCGGGTGGAAATCCGGATCCCCGTGCGGCACAATCCCCTGCTCAAGACCATCGTCGACCGGGTGAACTCCGACGAGGAGCTCTACGCCCTGTGGACCTGTATGAACGTGAACGCCGTCACCCGTCTGGGCATGACGGACCACGGTCCCATCCACTTCCAGATCGTTTCCAATATAGCCCTGAAGATGCTCCGCCAGCTCCTGGAAAAGGGCGTTGTCCCCAGCGTGGTCCGGGACCACGGCCTTGCGGAGGCGGACGCGGAGGTTATCGTCGTACTCGCCTCCCTGCTCCACGACTTGGGAATGTCCATCCAGAGGGCCGACCACGAGCAGTACTCCCTCTTCGTGGCGCAGCCCATTATCGACCGCCTGCTGGAGGGCCTTTATACCCCCTATACCCGGGCGGTCATCCGCGCGGAAACCCAGCACGCCATCATAGCCCACCGGAGCGAGGGGCGGCCCATGACCGTGGAGGCTGGAATCGTCCGGGTGGCGGACGCCCTGGACATGACCAAGGGCCGGTCCCGGATCCCCTTCGAGGCGGGGGTCGTCAACATCCATTCCCTGTCCGCCGCATCGATCGAGCAGATCGAGATCCTGTCGGGGGAGGAGAAACCCATCTGGATAAAAATCCGCATGAGCAACTCCGCCGGGGTCTTCCAGCTGGACGAGCTCCTCAAGGAAAAGCTCCACGGCTCGGGACTGGAGAAGTACGTGGAGGTAGAGGCCTCAATCGAGGGTGAGACCGAGAAGAAGCTGGTGAAGATCTTCCGGCTCTAGCCTCCGCCCTAGGCGAAGAAACCCGACAGCTTGCGATACAAGGCCGCGGCCTTCTCCTTCTCCTCGTGGGTGGCGGTAGCCGCGATGTCGTCCACCAGAGCTTCCAGGGACGCGAGGCTCTCGTTCAAGGCGGTGTGGAAACCCCGGGAGACGCGGAACCAGTAGCTTCCGGAGGAATCGGTGAACAGGGCCACGAATCCGAGTTCCGCGCTCTTGGGCTTCCATCGGGAGACCTGGAGTACGTGGTCCAGGGCGGAGACCAGTGCGGCGGAGTCCTCGTGCACCGCGTAGTTGCGCTTTTTCGGCCAATCCCGGTCCAGGTCGCGGTCTAAATCCAGAAGAGGGGCCACTCTAAGGATCAGGTCCAGTTTTTCCCCGTCCAACAGCCTCAGGTTTCCCTTGGTGACGACGCCCTTCAGGTTCCGGTACAGCTCCGCGGAATCCCGGGCCGCCTCTCCCCGTATGCGCTTCAGGGCGTCCCAATCCAGGGCCGCGAGTTTCCTCTTCTTCTTCCCGACCTCCAGCCGGAAAACCTCTCCGGCTATCTTGATCTGGTTGGTGAAGTCCCGTGCCGCGGAGCGGGCCGCGCGTTCCTCCTGTACCGCCTTGACTGCCTGTCCGCGCACCGCCTTCATGGCCGCGTGGGAAAGAAGTCCTTCGGCCACCAAGGGAGAGATCTTTGGGAGCCAGTGCTTCTGCAAAGGCGATACGCTCATGGCGTACATTCTGGTGGTGCGGACGATCTCGCCTGCGACTATGAACTGGGGGTTCTCCTTGAACATTACCGATCCGGGATGGATCTGTATACGCTCGGCGGTGAGGCTTCGGAAGGTGCCCCGATCCTGGCGGGCGCAGACGAACTGTATCAGGCCCCGGCTGACGGCGCACAGGTAATCCTCGGTGCTGCCTCCCCTTGAAATGGGCACTCCCATGTCCGCGACGATCAGCTCCAGCTGCTCCTTGACCCGGACGATCTCCGCCATGGTCCGTTCGTCCAGGTAGCTTTTCTCGCAGTACCGGACGGGATTGCGGGCCTCCTTGTATTGCCGGAAGATCTTGAGGTAGGAGACGAAGTCCCCTGCGGGGTCCCGGAAAGCGTGGTGGGCCGCCCGGGCCTCCATTTCCTCCCCCGGGGGCAGGATGAAGGGCCCCTGGGTGGACAGGAAGGCGGTGGCGACCAGGGCTTCCTCCAGGACGTCCGGATACCGGAGCACCGCCTCCACCAGGATGCGGGAGTGCCGGGGCAGGAGGGGGAACAAGCACATCTTCTCTCCCACCGGCGAAAGGGTCCGGTCGGGATTCAAGGCGTCCAGGAGGTTGAGGGCTTCCACGGCGCCGAGGATCCCCGTCTTGGCGGGCTTGGAGATGAAGTCGAAGCGCTCGAATTCGGTGATGCCGAGCTCGGCCATCCGAAGCACCACCTCGGACAGGTCGGTCCTGTAGATCTCCTCCATGGTGAAGAGGGACCGGTTTTCGAAATCGTCCCGGCCGAACAGGCGATAGCAGGTGCCGGGCCGGGTGCGGCCCGCCCTCCCCTTCCTCTGGTTGCTGGAAGCCTTTGAGGTGGGAACCTCCACCAGGCTTGCCGTGTAGGTCCGTGGATTGTAGAAGTTCAGCTTGGCCAGTCCGGAGTCGATGACGCTGGTGATCCCGTCGATGGTCACCGAGGTCTCCGCGATGTTCGTGGAAACCACCACCTTGGTCTTGCCCGGGGGGGTGGGATCGAAGACCCGCTCCTGCTCGTCCTTGCCCAGCCTCCCGTACAGGGGAATCAAATGGAGGCCGCGGCGGACCTCGCAGGCGGCGAGGCGGGCCATGCAGTCCTTGATGGTCCGCTCCCCGGGAAGGAAGACGAGGATGTCCCCCTCGCGTCTTTCCTGGACGATCCGGACCACCGTGGATTCCACCTTGTCGATCAGGGCATCCATGTCCGACTCCGCGGCCGGGGGGTCGTAGACCACCGTCACGGGATACATGGGCGTCTCGATCTTCACGACCGGGCAGTCCCCGAAATAGGCGCTGAAAACCTCGGCGTTGATGGTCGCGGAGGATACGACGACCTTGAATTCCGGCCGGGCTTCCATGACGCGCTTCAGGAGGCCCAGGATGAAGTCGATATTGAGGCTCCGCTCGTGGGCTTCGTCCACCATGAGGACCCCGTACCGGCTGAGCAGGGGATCCAGCTTCATCTCCTGGAGAAGGATTCCGTCGGTCATGATCTTGATGACCGTGGACGTGTCCGTCCTGTCCTCGAAGCGCATCTTGTAGCCCACGAGACCCGGCACCGGGGTTCCGAGCTGACGGGAGACAAAATCGGTCACGGAAATCGCGGCGATACGACGGGGCTGGGTCACGCCGATGATCCCGTTGCGAGCGTAGCCCGCCTCGTGGAGGATGACGGGTATCTGGGTGGTCTTCCCGGATCCCGTGGGACTTTCCACCACGATCACCTGGTGGTCCCGGAGGGAGTCGAGGATGCGGTCCTTTTGCTGATATACCGGAAGTTCCTTGTAATTCATGACGCCATTGTAAAGCTTCCCGGCGTCTTATCCTAGCAGGGTGTCGAAATGCTTCAAGTTTTTTAACAACCTGCTATGGATCCTGCCGGTGTATCTTCCGAAAGCCGCGGAGTCCCTATATACTCCCACCTGTTCAAGAATAAGCGGAGGAAGCATGCATCGAGGCGGTCCGGCCGGGACCGTATACTGGATCCTGGCAACTCTCGGGGCCTTGACCCTAAGCTCCTGCTACGTAACCACCCAGGGGGCCCGGTATATCGCGCTCAGGGCCCGGGCGGTCGACCTCGAGAAGGTGCTCTCCGATCCCGAAGCGCCCCGGGAGATCAAGGACCTGGCGCTCCGGGCGGAGCGGATTCGGGCCTTTGCCATCGAAGAGATCGGACTAGCGGAAACCCGCAACTATCGCTCCCTGGTCCGACTGGATTCGGACCGCCTGGCTACGGTCGTTTCCGCCTGCGATCCCGTATCCTTCGAACGTCACCTGTGGCGGTATCCCGTGGTAGGCTCGCTTCCCTACAAGGGGTTCTTCAAGCCGGATGAGGCGGAACGGGAGGCTTCGAGGCTGAAGGCCAGGGGATTGGATACCCTGGTCCGCCCCGTGGACGCCTTCAGCACCCTCGGGTGGTTCGCGGATCCTTTGTTCTCAAACTTCGCGAAGTACGACGACGGGGAACTCGCGGAGCTAATCATCCACGAACTCGCCCACGCCACGGTCTTCGTGAAGCGGGCGGAACAGTTCAACGAGGAATTCGCCACCTTCGTGGGACGTCAGGGGGCCCGTGCATTCATCTCCCGAATGCACGGATCGCCGAGCCCGGAGCTCACGGCCTTGGACCACGCGAGGGCGGACGCCGAGGCGTTCGCGCAATTCCTGCGGGAGACCGCGGGCCTCCTGGAAACCGTCTACTCCTCCGATCGGAGCCGGGACGAAAAACTGTCCGCCAAATCGGCGATCCTCGCATCCCGGGCCGCGGAATTCCGCGAGTCCGCTCCCCTGCGTTTCCGGCAGGAGGCGTACAGGTCCTTCGCGATGGACAGGATCAACAACGCGTACCTGGATCTCTACCGCCTCTACGAGGGCGAGCCGGAGTTGTACGCGGAATTTCTGGAACGTTACTGCGACGGGGACCTCGCGCGGTTCATACGGGAAGTCGCCGCCCTGTCGAAAACGGAGGGGGATCCCAAAGACCGCATCCGCGACGCCCTCGGAGCAGGGCTATAGTCTCTTCTCCCCCTCCAGGGCGCGTTTTTCCGTAAGGTCCTGGCTCACTTCCAGGGTTCCGAGAAACCGCCCCTCGGGGTTCCGCAGGGCGAAGTACTCGATGTGTATGAATCGTCCCCTGTGCCGTATCCAGAAAGCCTCCCGTTCCCGGCGTCCCGTGCGGAAATCCTCCAGGATGGACACCACGCGATCCACGCTCTCCCGGGGATGGCAGTTGCGTACGTCCCGGCCGATGATCGAAGGGCTGCGGGGGAAGATTCGGTGCGGGCCGTTGGAGAACCAAGCCACGCGGCCGGCTGCGTCCACGAATGTCATGTCCGCGGGGCAGACCTTGAACAGGGCTTCCAGCACCGAAAGCGGCAGACCTCCGGCATCCAGGGGCAGGATCGTATCCCCGGGAAGCGCGGCTTCCGCCGGATCCGGGCAGCCGGGACGTGCGGGGGACGCGGCGGGTCCCGGCCCCGTAGAGTACCGGGATTCCAAAACCCGGATCGCATCCGCGTCCAGGAAGCAGAATCCGAAGGCCCGAGACTCGTCGAACATCGCGTCCAGGGACTCCCGGTCGAAGAGCCGTTCGAAGACCGGAAATACGATGCATTCTTCCCGGAAGATGACGGCGTGGATGTTGAAGTACAATTTGCCTATCTCCCCGTTCAGCTCGGACAGAAGGGAGTCGGAGCTTTCGCAGAGCTCGCGAAGTCTGCGAAGGGAACGCCGGACATCATCATGGATGGACCACATCAGCTGGACGCAGCGGTACTCCGGATACCTCGCCTCGAAGGCGGGGAACAGGATATTCTCCTTCTTGAGGTAATGGATTTCCAGGGCTCCGAGCCTCTCCACGAAGGCACGGATCCTGGCGAGTCCCTCGGGGTGGAACGTTCCCGCGGCGTTCATCGCGGCCACCGCGGAACGGGCTTCCGTCAGGAGTTCCACGGCTCCGCGGTTCTCACGCAGCAGGGAATCCAGGAAGATCTCGTCCCCCGCGTACCGGTGGCGCCGGAGAGGATCGTACAGCAGGTTCAGCAGCTTGGAGACTCCGGGCTTGAGTACCTCGAACCCGACTCCCCGGGAGATGGCCTCGTCGATCAGGAAGGCGACATCCCCCGGTCCGGCCTCGTCGGAATGGGGTTTCGCGGCCTCTACCGCGGCTTTGTCGGCCCTCTTCTCCAGCACGGCCCGAAACAGCTCACCCAGAACCGCTCTTCTTCGATTCTCGTTCGGATCAGACATGTCCAAAAGTCTAACGGGCCGTCTTGCATTTTTCCAACATTTCCGGGATTATCGGAGGACACCGAACAGTCAATACCGTCGGCGCGGCTCTTCGCGCAAAAGGATATCCCGTGATCACCGTCAGCGACCTGAAGCTTTCCTTCGGAGACAGGATCCTCTTCAAGGATGTCAACCTGAAATTCACGCCGGGCAACTGCTACGGCATCATCGGCGCCAACGGAGCGGGCAAATCCACGTTCCTGAAACTGCTTTCCGGTGAGCTGGAGGCGGATTCGGGGCAGATCTCCTACCCTTCCAAGGCCCGGATGGCCGTCCTCCGGCAGGAGCATTTCCAGTACGAGGACCTGCCGGTCCTGGACGTGGTGATCATGGGATATCCCAAGCTCCAGGAGGTGCGGAAGGAGCGGGAAGAACTCTACGCCAAGGCGGATTTCTCGGAGGCCGACGGCCTTCGGGCCGGCGAGCTGGAGACGGAGTTTGCGGAGCTGGGCGGCTGGGAAGCCGAGGCCCAGGCCGCCATCCTGCTTTCGGGCCTGGGGATGGCGGAGTCCGAACACGGAAAGCTCATGAAGGAGGTAGACGAGGGCCGGAAGGTACGGGTCCTCCTGGCCCAGGCACTCTTCGGAAATCCGGACATCCTCCTCCTGGACGAACCCACGAACGGTCTGGACCTGGACTCCATCTCTTGGCTGGAGGAATTCCTCATCGAATTCCCCAACATCGTCATCGTCGTATCCCATGACCGGCACTTTCTCAACGCGGTCTGCACCCACACCTGCGACATCGATTACGGAGCAATCCGGATGTACCCGGGCAACTACGATTTCTGGTACCGGATGAGCCGGATCCTGACCCAGCAGATGAAGGACGATAAGCGGAGGCGGGAGGAGAAGATCAAGGATCTCAAGGAATTCATCCAGCGCTTCGCGTCCAACGCGTCAAAAAGCCGCCAGGCCACCTCTCGGAAAAAGATCCTGGACAAGCTTGATGTCGAGGATCTCCAGCCCTCGAGCCGCCGCTTTCCCTACGTGGGCTTCAAGCCCGCCCGGGAGCCGGGCAACAACGTCCTTTCCATCCAGGGACTCACGAAGACGGCGGAAGGTCAGCGCATACTCGGCGGATTCAGCCTGGAAGTCCAGCGGACGGACAAGATAGCCTTCGTGGGACGGGAACACCTGGCCAAGACCGCGCTGTTCGGAATCCTTGCGGGCGAGGACGCTTCCTTCGAAGGGTCCTTCTCCTGGGGGCAGACCTTGTCGGTCGCCTATTTTCCCAAGGACAACGCCCCGCTCTTCCAATCCGACCTGTCCATCGTGGACTGGCTCAGGCAGTATACGGACAGCGAGGACGAAACCTACATCCGGTCCTTCCTGGGACGCATGCTGTTCACCGGGGACGAGGCTTTGAAGCCCGTGCGGGTCCTGTCCGGAGGGGAAAAGGTACGGTGCATGCTCTCCCGGCTGATGCTCTCCGAATCCAACTGCCTGATTCTGGACGAGCCGACCAACCACCTGGACCTTGAAGCCATCACCGCCTTGAACAACGGCCTTATCGAGTTCCCCGGGGTCCTCTTGTTCACGAGCCACGACCACGAGTTCGTGAACTCCATCGCCAACCGGATCGTGGAGATCTGCCCCGGGGGGATCATCGACAGGACCATGCCCTTCGACGATTACCTCGTGGATCCCAAGATCCGGGAGCTTCGGGACGAGTATTACCACGGCCACGTGATCGCGGAAATCTAGCCATTTGTAGAAATGCTACGAGCATTTCTACAAATGGCTTTGCAATTGCCCTATTATTGAACAAGGCTTAACTGACTTTTTCTACAGGCTTCCTTGATCCTTCGGCCGGGGGCTAGCGCCCCGCGGCGCGGACCCCTTCCGCGGACAGGGCCAGGGGCAGGGCTCGGACATAGAGCATGCGGCCCTCCAGGAATCCCGCCCGGATCATGAGCCCCTCCTCTCCTCCCGGCGTTCCGTCCATCCCCGGGAAGACGAAATTCCCCAGGGACCAGAAGACGGGCTTCCCCCGGATCCATTCCATCCCCTGCACGACGTGGGGGTGGGATCCGATGACAGCGTCGGCCCCGGCCTCGACGAGTTCGTTCGTGACACGCCGTAAAACCGGGGACGGTTCCCGGGACCACTCTTCCCCGCCGTGAAGGAGGACGACATCCAGGGTATCCCCCCGGAAGGCCTGCCCGATACGTCCGAGTCCCTTGCGGTCCAGCCAGAGGATACCCGCCCGTCCATCCCGGGCGGCGGCGAACTCTCCGTCCCAGCCGTTCCGTTCCCTCGGAAAGATCGCGGCGCCGTGGACAGCGGCGGCGTGACCCTTCAGGGACACACGATACGGTCGGGCCGCTTCCTCGATAGTCCCGCCGGCTCCTACCCCCGTCAGCCCCGCGCCGGCCAAGGCTTCCAAGGTATCCGCGAGGCCTTCCTCGCTCCAGTCAAGGCTGTGGTTATTGGCCAGGAGCAGGACATCGATGCCCGCCGCCCTTAGGCCGCCGGCAGTTTCCGGAGGGGAACGGAAGGTGTAGGTTTTCCGGGCCCGGAGCCCCCCGTGCGTAAGGGCCCCCTCGAGATTCGCCACGGCCAGGTCCGCGTCTTCCAGGATGCGGAGTATCTCCGGGTCGAAAACCGCTCCGGGGCCTCCGGCTAGGAGCCTGCGGTCGATGCCGCGGCCGGTCATCAGGTCCCCCGCCGCCGCCATCCAGATCAGGCCCGGAATAGAGCCGGAATCGGTTAGGGCTTGGTCTTCCATGCGCGAAAGGCTCGATCGGAGGGCCTCCAGGTAAGCCCGACCCCATAGGCTTCGGGCTTCCACCCGGACCCGGATTTCCAGGATCAAGGGGTAATCCGGTTCGTCGACGGTCTTCCCGGAAACGGGCAGCGCCACCAGGGGCGGCCGGATATCGGGAATCCTGAGGACCCGGACAGCCCCGGAGCTGCATTCGTCAAACCGTACGACGCGGTCCAGGGATCCTATCAGGGATTCGGCGGAAGATCCGTATCCGCCGATCTCCGCCGCCGGGGCGTAGGGTACTCGGAACAGGACGTATCCGCCACCCGGTGCTTCCCGGGATGATTCGCCGTTCCAGGCGGAATCCATGCAAAGGAGGATGTCCGCGCTCTTGCCGGATTCGGAGATCCGGAGCCCGAGGCCGCCCTCGGATCGCGGGGAGACGAGGCTGGATCGGAGAGCGGCCGACTCCGCCGCGAGAGCCTCCGGAGCTTCGACGAAGACCCGTGCCGAGCAAGCACCCGCCGACAGGACCAGGAACGAGAAGATCGCCGCGGACAGCAGGGAAATTTTTCGAAGAAGCCTTCTCGGCCGTATAATGCGCCGCCTTTCGATCTACGGGCAATCCCGAACGTCGCCTGCCCCCGGGACTGCCGTTCCGATCACGCGAACGGCTCGGAGTATACCCGATCCCGGTTTCTTGTACAGGAATCGGGACTTGGGCTTCGTAAAAACCTCAGTACGAGGAAAACCCTGTCATACAGAAGCATACCTTAACAAAGAGAGAAGTTTCCTGTATTCTTCCTGATAAAGACTCTTCCTAAAAGAATGGACGTGTAATGAACTTCACGGAATTGGACCTTCATCCTGATCTCAAAAAGGGCGTCGACGAGGCCGGGTACCTATCCTGCATGCCTGTGCAGGCGCAGGTGTTCCCCCATGCCTTCGCGGGCGAGGATATCTACGCGCAGTCCCAGACGGGAACCGGCAAGACCGCCGCCTTCCTGGTATCCATTTTCCAGCGCATCATGACGGACCCGTCCATGGGCAACCGGAAGGTTCTGATCCTGGCCCCCACCCGGGAACTGGCCGCCCAGATCCTGGACGAGGCGCGGAAGCTGGGCAAGCATCTTCCCGTGAGCTCCGGGGCCTTTTACGGCGGAGTCGGGTACGGTCCCCAGGTCGACATGCTGAAAGCCGACGTCCAGATGATCATCGGGACTCCGGGCAGGATCATCGACCTGATCCAGCAGGGCAAGATGCTCCTCCGGGACGTGGGATTCCTGGTCATCGACGAGGCGGACCGGATGTTCGACATGGGGTTCATCGACGATTTAAAAAAACTGCTCCGCTATCTCCCCCCTCCGGAAAAACGCCAGACCTACCTGTTTTCCGCAACCCTGGGAGAACGGGTCCGGCACCTCGCCTGGGACTACATGCGGGAGCCCAAGGAGATCGTGATCGAGCCCGAAAACGTGACCGTGGACCTGGTCAGCCAAGAGGTACACCACGTGGCCTCGAGCGACAAGTTCCGCCTGCTTCTCGGCATACTCCGCCGGGAACAACCCCAGAGCGCCATCATTTTCTGCAACCAGAAGTACATGGTCGAGGAAGTCGCCCGGCGTCTGAACATCAACGGAATAGCCTGCGATTTCATCATGGGAGACCTTCCCCAGGTCCGGAGGCTCGAGATCATACGCCGGCTCAAGGCCGGCTCCCTGAGCATCCTGGTGGCCACGGACGTCGCCGCCCGTGGCCTCGATATCGATGCCCTGGACATGGTCGTGAACTACGACGTTCCCTTGGATACGGAATCCTATGTCCACAGGATAGGACGCACGGCCCGGGCCGGAAAATCGGGCAAGGCGGTAACCCTGGCCTGCGAGAAATTCGTGTACAGCCTTCCGGCCATCGAGGAATTCATCCACATGAAAATTCCCGTGGCGCCCTTCGACGAGAGCCTCCTGGCGGAGGACAGGAGCGCGGGCATGCATTTCGGCTACGGCCGGGACCGCGGCCGGGACGGCTCCGGCCGCAAGGGAGGCAGGGACGTCCGCAGGGGCGATTCCCGCAGGGATTCTCGGCACGATGGAAGGCCCGCTCCGAGGTTCGGCCATGACAGGCCGGCGCCCCCCCCGCGGCCCCGACCCGCGACCGAGAGGGATGCCGGGACTTCACCCGCCGCATCCCCCCGTACTCCCGCCCGAAAGCAGGGAGCCGCGGATTCCGAATTGTACAAGCTCCCCCTGGAGGAGCGGATGAGGCTGTATAAGCAGAAGTACGGAGGCCCCGGGACTCGGCGGGAAAGAACCGAAGAGGTACGGGAAGAGGGCGCTCCCCGGAGGAACAAGAACAGGCGACCCGCCGCGGCATCCGCCGGGGCTCCCCCCGAATCCCATGCCGGCGGCCGAAGGGATCGCAGGCCCGGCGAAAAATCCCGGGACCGTCGCCCGGCCCCCGGGGATCTTCGCCGGACTGCCGCCGCGGCGGAGGCCGGGAAACCCGGGCCCGCCCCTTCCTCCGGAGCCGAAGCTAACAAGAAGGGCGGCTTGCTGGGATTCCTGGCGGGGCTGTTCAAGAAATGATCCGCGCAGCGGCCCTCCCGAGGGGCCGCGGTTTTTGTCATGTTCCCGGCCGGGAGACGGCCAAACCCTCGTTAATACGCGCCCGCACCAGAGCCGGCAGCTTCTTCTTGGTTCCCGGATCCATCCCGCGGGTCGGGATAGGCTCACCCGCCCTCAACGTCACCGAGGCGGGGACGATGCTCCTTTGCTCCTCCCAGATCCGATAGGTGCCCTGTATCGAGATCGGGACGATCACCGCGCCAGAACGGGTGGCCAGCTTGAAACTCCCGTTATGGAACTCCCCCATGACGGGTCCCCGGCTCCTCGTTCCCTCCGGGAATACCGCCATGGCGGCTCCGGACTTGAGCCGTTCGATTCCCCTCTCCATGGCCCTCCGGGCCTTGGACACCCGTTCGCGATCCAGAAATACACCGCCCAATGCGAAGATCCACAGGTTCAGGAACGGGAACCAGGCGGCCTGGCTTTTCGTGATGAAACCGATGCAGCCGGGAAGGTAGGCCAGGATCAGGGCTATGTCGAAATTCCCCTGGTGGTTCGACACGTAACAGAGGGATGAGCCTTTGGGGATACGTTCCAAGCCTTCGATGTCCGCACGGATGCCGAGGAGGGCTACCAGACTGCGAGCCCATATTCGGACAAGCGATCCCGTGACCGGTCTGACGGCGTGGAAACCCGCGGAGTCCAGGACCCAGAGGATCAGGGCTGCCGGGGAAGAGACGGTCACGGTAAGCCAAAAATACAGGAAAAATACGAAGGTACGC
Source organism: Treponematales bacterium (assembly GCA_041738475.1). GTDB lineage: Bacteria > Spirochaetota > Spirochaetia > Treponematales > UBA12059 > JAAYUR01. Next base: position 20,589 of record JBGSPT010000449.1, on the reverse strand, counting down.
ATACGGTGATAGAGTCGGTCCTCCGGCTCCCGGTTGCAAGAAGGAAAGGATGATTTTCCTCGTTGTCCCTGAGATCCGGATTCGGGAAAGACTCTTGACATATCTGATATATCAAGTAAGTATCATGTATGGAAGTTTCCGTAATACAGAGCAGTTCCGCCGACCTTCTCCTGCGGGAGCGGGTATATGACTACCTGAAAAAGTCCTTGGCTGAAGGCAGGCTTTCTCCCGGAGGCTACCTGAATCTCTCCGCCCTGGAGGCGGATCTCGGGCTCTCCCGGACCCCCCTGCGGGACGCTCTTCTCCGTCTTGAAGCGGAAGGTTTCGTAACCATACACTCCCGGCGCGGCGTCGAGGTGAACTCCCTGGATCCGACGGCCATCCGCAATATCTATCAGATCGTAGGAGCCCTGGAAAGCGCCGCCGCCGAGGAGTCCAAGGCGGTTGCGGACGAAAACACCTGGATCGCCATGGAGCGGCTCAACAGGGAAATGAAGGACGCCCTCTCCAAGGACGACTTCGACGAGTACTACTCCCGCAACCTGGCTTTCCATGACGCCTTCGTTTCCCTTTCCGCCAACAAGGAATTGAGGACTTCCGTCCACATACTCAAGGAACGTCTGTACGATTTTCCCCGCCAGAAGAGCTACCTTCGGGAATGGGAGACCGCCTCGGCACTCGAACACGACGAGATCATCCGGCTGTTCCGAGCCGGGGATCATTCGGGGGCCGCGGCCTATCTCCGGAACGTCCACTGGTCGTATGCCCTCCAGGAACACTACGTCGAGGCGTATTATTTCCGGCACGGGCTTCGGTCCTCCCCGGGAGAACCATGACGGGTCTGTTGTTCGACGTTCGAAAATACTCCATACACGACGGGCCCGGGATACGCACCGCCTTCTTCCTGAAAGGCTGTCCATTGTCCTGCCCCTGGTGCCACAACCCGGAGGGCATGTCCTCGGAATCGGAATTGATCCTCCGACCCGACCGGTGTCTTGGTTTCGACTTTTGCGGGACCTGCCAGGAGACCTGCGTTCGCGGAGCGGCACGGCCGGCGGACGGCTCGGGCGGGCATCTCCCGGAGACCGGGCATTTCGCCTCCGCCCCGTCCTGCATCGTCTGTGGAGCATGCGCCCGCTCCTGCCCCGCGGAGGCCCGGCAGATCGCGGGTTTCCGGCTGACCGTGGGCGAGGTGCTCGACAGGGCCCGGCAGGACGAAATTTTCTACGACGAATCCGGAGGCGGCGTCACTTTTTCCGGAGGAGAACCCCTGGCCCAGCCGGGATTTCTGTTGGAGTGCCTTGCCGCGCTGAAGTCTTCCGGAATCCGCACCGCCGTGGATACCTGCGGCTATGCCCGGAACGGCATATTGGAAAGTGCGGCGGCCCTGGCGGATCTTTTCCTGTACGATCTGAAACACATGGACAGCCGGGAGCACGAACGCTGGACCGGGGTGCCGAACGACGGCATCCTGGAAAACCTAAGATTCCTGGTAGGCAGGGGTGCGGGAATCTGGGTACGGATCCCCCTCATCCCGGGCGCAAACGACGACGTCGGAAACCTGGAAGCCGCCGCGGATTACCTCGTATCCATAGGGTTTCCCGGCGGTACGAGTACATCCGGGGAACGCTCCGTCCAGATACTGCCCTATCACGACTCGGCCCGGGGGAAATACGCCCTTCGCGGAAGCGCCTACCCCTTCGACGCGCATGGGGGCGTACGGGGTCTGGGCCCGGAGCAGGCCGCCGAAGTATTCCGCAGGCGGGGACTCTCCGCCCGCGTAGGAGGATGAGATGAGCGAACGGATCCGGGAACTGAGGGAGGAGAGCTTTACCGCAAGGCCTTCGGTCTCGGCGGAGCGGGCCCGCATCCTTACGGACGTGTACCGCAGGAATGAAGGAAGGATGAGCGTCCCCGTGCTCCGTGCCTTGGCCTTCAAGGAGCTCTGCGAGAGGAAGACGATCTACCTCGACCCCCGGGAGCTCATCGTGGGCGAGCGGGGTCCCCGGCCGAAGGCATGCCCGACATACCCCGAACTGACCTGCCATTCCGTCGAGGATCTGGAGGTCCTTCGAACCCGGCCCATGACGTCCTACGAAGTGGACGATTCCGTCCTAGACGCCTACCGCTCCGAGATCATCCCCTTCTGGAGGGGTCGGTCCATCCGGGACCGCGCCTTTTCGGACATTCCCGCTGAATGGAAGGCATTGTACGAGGCCGGTCTGTTCACCGAGTTCATGGAACAGAGAGCAGCCGGCCACACGGCCCTGGACGGTAAGCTCTACAGGATCGGGCTAACGGAGTTCCGGGAACGGATCCTGGCCAGGAAGGCTTCACTGGATCCCTCCGACCCGGAAAGCGGCCCGAAGGCGGAGGAACTGGAAGCCATGGCCATCGCCTGCGAGGGAGCCGTACGCTTCGCGGAGCGCCACGCCCGACGGGCCGAGGAACTCGCGGAGTCCGAGGCCGATGCCTCGCGCAAAGCCGATCTCCTCGCCCTGGCCGAGGTCTGCCGCCGGGTACCCGCCCTGCCTCCCCGGTCTTTCCGGGAGGCCCTCCAGGCGTATTGGTTCGTCCACCTCGGCACCATCACGGAGCTCAACGGCTGGGACGCCATGAGCCCCGGCCATCTGGACCAGCACCTGGCTCCGTTCTACGAAAAGGACCTTGCGGAAGGGCGGCTCACCCGGGAATCCGCCAAGGAGCTGGTTTCCTGCTTCTGGATCAAGGTGAACAACACTCCCGCGCCGCCCAAGGTCGGAGTGACCGCCGCGGAAAGCGGGACCTACAACGACTTCACGAACATCAACCTGGCTGGGCTGACCCCGGACGGAAGGGACGGATCCTCGGAAGTGAGCCTCATCCTCCTGGAAGTCCTGGACGAGCTTCGGCTGCTCCAGCCCCAGGCGAACGTACAGGTTTCCTCGCGGACCCCGGACCGGGTCCTTAAGGAAGCCTGCCGGGTGATCCGCAACGGGTCCGGGTATCCGTCCCTGTTCAACGCGGACGAGGTGGTGCTGGCCCAGACCGCCATGGGGAAAAACCTCGTGGACGCCCGGGAAGGAGGGACCAGCGGCTGCATCGAGACGGGCTGTTTCGGCAAGGAAGCCTACGTACTCCACGGTTACCTGAACGTGCCCAAGATCCTGGAACTCGCCCTGAACGACGGCGTGGATCCGGTCTCCGGAAAGAAGCTCGGACCCTCGACGGGCAAGGCCGAGTCCTACCGAAACTTCGAGGAAGTCTACGCCGCATTCCGAACCCAGCTCGAGCACGTGGTCGGATGGAAGGTGAAGGTAAGCGAAGACCTGGACAGGATGTACGGCTTGCACGTGCCGGCCCCCTTCCTGTCCGTGTATATCGACGACTGCATACAAACGGGAACGGATTATTACCGCGGAGGAGCCCGGTACAATACCGATTACATCCAGTGCGTGGGTTTGGGCACAGTTACGGACAGCCTTTCCGCGATCCGCACCCATGTCTTCGAGGATCGGACGATCGGGTTTCCGGAGCTCCGGGCGGCCCTCCGGGACGACTGGAACGGACACGAGGCTCTGCGGCAGAGGATCCGCAACAAGACTCCCCTGTTCGGCAACGACGACGACCGAGCGGACGGCCTGGCGGTACGGGTCCTTGAAACCCTGATCGGGACGATCGAAGGCAGGAGATCCTGGAGGGGCGGCACCTATTACGTGGACCTCCTTTCCACCACCTGCCACGTCTACTTCGGCCTCAAGACCGGGGCGACCCCGGACGGACGGAGGGCCGCGGCCCCCGAATCCGACGGTACGAGCCCGGCCCACGGTTCCGATCGATCGGGACCCACCGCGGTCATGAAAAGCCTGGGCAAGCTCGACCAGGCCAGGACGGGCGGAACCCTGCTCAACCAGCGATTTCTTCCCGCCGCACTGGCGGGTGAACAGGGCATCGAGAAGCTGGCCTCCCTGGTGCGGGGGTATTTCCGGATGGGCGGTCATCACGTCCAGTTCAACGTCGTCGACGAGGCTACACTCCGGGACGCGCAGAAACGCCCGGACGCGTATAGGGGCCTCCTGGTGAGGGTGGCGGGATACTCCGATTACTTCGTGGACCTGGACCGGAATCACCAGGAAGAGATCATCGCCCGGACGGCCCAGGAAGGATTCTGATCACGGGGAGACCCCGTACTCCTTCAGCTTGGTGAGCAGGGTCCGACGGGTTATGCCGAGTTCCCTGGCCGTCTGCTCCCTGCGCCCGGAGTTGCGCTCCAGGGCGGCGAGGATCGCGGCGCGTTCCAGTTCCGCCAGGGTGCCTGATCCGGGCAGCCGATCGTTCGGTGCCGAGACCGCAGGATTCAAGGCGGAGGGAGAGAAGAACTGGAAATCCTCGGCCTCCAGGAAGGGTTTGTCCGACAGGATCAGAGCCCGTTCCACCGCGTTCTGCAGCTCCCGGATGTTTCCGGGGAAGGGGTAGCCTTCCAGCAGGGATAGCGCCTCCGGACTCAGCCCGTCGATCCTGCGGCCCATGGAGCCTGACAGCTTACGTATGAAGTGATCCGCAAGCGCGGCGACGTCCCCGGCCCTCTCGCGGAGAGGGGGCAGGACGATCCGGATCACGTTTATCCGATAGTACAGGTCTTCACGGAAACGACCCTCCCGGACCATGGCCTCCAGGTCACGGTTCGTGGCTGCGACGATCCGTGCATCCACGGGTATCCCCTGCACTCCCCCCAGGCGTTGTATCTTGCGTTCCTGAAGGGCCCTGAGGAGCTTGACCTGCAGGTGAAGAGGAAGTTCCCCGATCTCGTCCAGGAACAGCGTCCCGGCCTGGGCCAGCTCGAAGAGCCCCTGCTTCCGCGAATCCGCCCCCGTGAAGGCTCCCTTTTCATGGCCGAAGAGCTCACTTTCCACCAGGGTGTCGGGGATCGCCCCGAGGTTGACGGCGATAAAGGGGCCCGGCCTTCGGGACGCCTGGTGTACCAGGCGGGCCGCGACTTCCTTTCCGGTTCCGCTCTCCCCGGTGAGGAGTATCGTGGCCGGGGTCACGGCGGCCTTTTCGATCAAGCGCCGGGCATCCAGGATGGCGGGACTGCTTCCCACGAACTCCACCCCTTCGTCCGAGGATCGCCGCTCCGCCTCGGCGCCGTTCGCCAGGGTCCGCTCCTTCACGGCCTTACGAAGCCTCAGCACGAGCTCGTCGGGGTCGAAGGGCTTCACGAGATAGTCGTATGCGCCGAGCTTCATGGCTTGAACGGCATCCCCGACATCTCCGTGGGCGGAGGCAATGATGACCGGCACGTCGGGACCGGAATCCTTGATCCAACGTAGCAAGGACATCCCGTCCATTCCGGGCATCCTGAGATCCAGCACCACGGCATCCACGGTCCGTTCCTGCAGGATCGCCTGGGCCGTCCGCCCCTCGGGTGCCGTAAAACATCCGATGCCCTCGGTCTTCAGGAATCCCTCCAGGGATACCAGGAGGTTCGGCTCATCATCCACCAGCAGGACCTGCATCGCGCCCCCTCGATTTCGTACGGAGCTTGCACCGGGAAACCGGGCTCATATACTTGATATCATGATCGAGAATAGCGGATCGGCCAAGCTTCGGGAAGCCGTAGTCTCCGGCATCTTCTATCCGGAGGACCCGACGGTCCTCCGGGAGGCGGTTGAATACGAGCTGGCCAAGGCCGCTCCGGAAAGAACCGGTGCTGCGGCCATCCTTTCCCCCCACGCCGGGTTCGATTATGCCGGAGCGGTTGCCGCATCGGCATGGGCTTCGGCCCGGAACCGCAGGCCTTCCGTGGCGGTCTTGTTGGCGCCGTACCACCGCGCGGAGGAGTCCGCCGTCTGGCTCCCGGAAGCCGAGGTCTTCCAGACCCCCCTCGGAGACGTCAAGGTCGATCGTTCCTCGGTCGAGGAGCTGGAAACCTGCGGTACCCTCTTCCGGCAGAACGACATACCCCACTTCGAGGAGCATGGTATCGAAGTGCAGCTTCCCTTCCTGCAGATTCTCTTTCCCGGAGTGCCCGCGGTCCCCATACTCCTGGGCAAACCCACTCCCACGGCGATCGATTCCCTGGCCAAGGCCTTGAGCCTTGTTTTCTCGGATACTTCAGATTCCGTTCTCTTTGTCGTCTCCTCGAACTTCGCGGGCCTCGCCTCCGAGACGGACGCCCCCGGACGCTTCGAGAGGGTCCTGTCCTGCATCTTCTCGGGGGATGACGAATCCCTGTACGAGGAATACCGCGGCGAGACTCCGGACATGTGCGGGGTGGGCTGCCTGGTGTCGATGATGCGCTCCCGGCTCCTGGAAGGACGCTCCTGGAACCTCCTGGGCCGGGCGGACTCGGCCACCAAGCGGTCATCCCAGTCGGAAAAGATCGTATACTATGTCGGAGGGTGTTGGATATGAATTTCCAGCTGAGCCCGGAAGAACGGAGCCTGCTCCTGAAAACAGCCCGGGAGTCCGTGGAATCCTACCTGGAAAGGCGGGAACCCCTGTGGCCGGAGGTCCCCCCTTCGCTGACCGCGGCGCGGGGGGCCTTCGTCACCCTGACCTCGGAAGGCCGTCTGCGTGGCTGCATCGGCAGGCTGACCCCCTCGGGACCCCTGATCGACACGGTCCGCACTATGGCCCGGGCCGCGGCCTTCGAGGACCCGCGGTTCTCGCCCCTAGGCGGGGAAGAGTGGCCGGGGGTTCGGATCGAAATATCCGTGCTCGGCCCCATGGAACGTCTGGCCGGCATAGAGGATGTGAGCATCGGAGTACACGGTCTGTACATCGTGCAGGGCTTCCGGGCCGGAGTCCTTTTGCCCCAGGTTGCCACCGAATGGGGCTGGGACAGAGACGAATTTCTGGCCCAGGTATGCCGCAAGGCGGGGCTGCCCGCCTCGGCATGCAAGGATCCCACCGCGGAGCTGTACCGTTTCGAGGCCGCGGTTTTCGGAGAGTAGGGAGCGATCGGGAAATTTGCCCCGCCGGGTTCGTCACGGTTCCGCGTAGCGATCCGCGAAAAGGGCAGGCTGTCCGCCGGTGTGCCAGAATACCACCGCCTGATCCTTCCGAAAGTATCCCCGGGAGATCAGATCGACGAGCCCCGCGGCCGCCCTGCCCGTGTAGACCGGGTCGAGAAGGAGCCCTTCGGTACGGCCGAACAATGAGACGGCCTCACGTTCCGCTTCCGTGAATACTCCGTATCCGGCCCGACAATAGGCGTCCGAGGCGCGCACATCCTCCCGCTTGAAGGAGATCCGATCCCCCATCAGTTCCGACGCGTCCGCCGCTAAGGCCGAGACCCGGTCCTGCAGCCAGGACTCGCTTTCGTCGATGCTGATGCCGAGGATTTCCCCCGTATAACCGTAGAGCCGACTGCCTAAGATGAGACCCGCATGGGTTCCGCCGGAGGAGGTCCCGAAGACGATGCAATCCGGGACGATGCCGCCGGTACCGCCTGCGCGTACCTGGAGCAACAACTCTTCCAGGGCGAAGGCGTACGAGAGGGCACCGGTCGGGCTGGATCCTCCGTAGGGGATGAGGAACGGTTTTCCGCCTTCCCGGATCAGGGACTGGACGGTTTCCGTCAACGACGAATCCCTGTCCTTCCTATCCCGGACATGGACGATCTTCGCGCCCAGGATCCGGTCCAGAATGAGGTTTCCGGAGGCCCTGCGCTCCTCCTCGCCGGTGAGCACGAGGACACAGGCTAAACCGTACTTCGCCGCCGCCGCGGCGGTCTGCCTGCAATGATTGGACTGCAGGGCGCCCGCTGAAACCAGGGTGTCAGCGCCTTCCGCGATCGCCTGGGCTACCAGGAATTCCAGCTTTCGGGTCTTGTTTCCCCCGAAGGCCAAGCCCGTCTGGTCGTCGCGCTTCACGAAGAGACGCGGACCGCCCAGAAGTCCGCTCAGGCGGGGCAGCTCCTCGAGAGGTGTGGGCAGATGCGCTAACCGGAGCCGCCGGATCGAGCAGCCAGGACCGGGGGGCGTCGGATTTTCCATTTCAAGCATGATCGCCTCCGGTGCCGTTTCCGGAATCCCCGTGAGCGGGAAAGCGGATCGTAAAGGTGCTGCCGTCTTCCGCCGACATGCTCAAGGTCCCCCGGAGCTGTTCGACGAGAAGCCGGACCAAGGTGAGTCCCAGGGAATCGGTATTTTCGAAATCGATCCCCTCGGGCAGGCCGACACCGTCGTCCGAGACCGACATCTCCGCGGAACCGTCCTGCAAGATCGAAAGCTGGATGCGAATGGTCCCCGTTCTGCTCCCGGGGAAGGCGTATTTATAGGCGTTCGTGATAAGTTCGTTCAGGATCAACCCGCAGGGTATCGAGGTGGACACGTCGAGTTCTACATTCTCGATCCGGCGCGTCAGGGTGATTCCTCGATCCTGCCCGTACGCCAGGGTGAGCTGGTCGAGGAGCCGCCCGATGTATTGATCCATGTTGATCCGGGAGTAATCCCTGGATTTATACAGTTCCTCGTGGACCAGGGACATGGCCTGTATACGTTCACGGCTGTTCCGGAAAGCCTCCAACGCCTGCTCGGGGGTCTTGAGCATGGAGGACTGGAGATTGAGCAGGCTGGAAATGATGCTCAAGTTGTTCTTGACCCGGTGGTGCACCTCCCGAAGCAGGATTTCCTTTTCTTCGAGGCTTTTTTTGAGTTCTTCCTCGATGTTCTTCCGTTCCGTGATATCCACATGGGTTCCGACCATCCGCAGAGCCAGGCCGGAGGCGTCCCGGGAGATCACCTTGCCCCGGGAAAAAATCCACCGCTGTCGTCCGTCCTTGGTCCGCATCCGGAATTCCGTCTCGAGATATTCCCGGCCGCCCTCGATGCAGGCGAGGTTTTCCGCAACCGCCCGGTCGCGATCCTCGGGATCCACCATGGATCTCCAGGAGCTGCCGAGTGCGGGGAACTCGCCGGGTTCGTATCCCAGGATGCGGTAATACGCCGGGTTGTAGTACGCGTCGTCGGTAAGGACGTTCAAGTCCCATAGACCGTCGTTCGAAGCCTCCATGCTGAGCTTGAATCTCTCCTCGCTGGCTTTCAGGGCGTTGAGTGCGCGCCGTGCCTCCAGCTGGTCCGAGAGGAGCTTGCCCGCCAGGATGGTCGCCAGGGGGTACAGGACGATGATGGGGATGCCGATGCGGCGAAGAACCAGGATTCCGCTCCCTCCGGGCAGGAATACCGTCATGCAGAGCATCGCGAAGTGGACGATCAAGCCGAAGATATACAGCCGCGTCGGGGAAGGAGGCCTTTCTTCCGGGTTAAGGCGAGCGCGGGCGATGATTCCGATGATCGCCGAGGAAAGGGCGACGGCTACCCCCATGAGGGTCCCGCTGCCGCCCAGAACGACGCGGTAGACGATCGAGGCCGAAGCGGCGACGGCGACCGCCGCGGGGCCGAAGTAGAGCGCGCATAGACTGATCATCACGGAACGGCCGTCGAATATCAGGCCGGGGCCCAGGACCAGGGGCCGCGTCATTCCGATGATCGTCGTTACCGCGAACAGCGCGCCTTGCCCGAGAGCCCGCAGGACCGACGTCCGTTTCAGTCGCTTGTCCATGAATCCGGACAGGATGCTCAGCGCGACGAGAAGCGTGAGGTTGAGCACGAGATCGACGGACATGGAGAGGATGCTCACGAAGGATCTCCGCTGGATCTGGTTTCCCGACGATTTATAGCCCGTAAGGATCGAATCAGTATCGAATATTTTGTGCCGGATTTCCAGGATATTTGTATTTCCGCGGAAAGCTGTCGGGAAAGCAGATCGATGAGTTTCATGCCCATCCCTTCGCGGTGATCCTCCGTCAAACCCGTCCCGTTGTCCTCGATCTCGATGACTATATCCCCCGCCGAGTTGTTGGAGCAGTCGATGGAAATCGTGCCTTGACGGGGCGGAGGAAAGGCATGTCGGAAGGCATTGGACAGGATCTCGTTCATAAGGAGCCCGCATGGTATGGCGCGGTCCAAGTCCAGCTCCACCCCGGCTCCCCGCACGTCCACCTCGATATCCCCGAAACAGGGACGGTAGGCCTGGAACAGGTAATCCGCCAGGGCCCGGGCCAGCTCCGTCACCGATATTCCCCGTACGCTCTCGGTATCGTAGGCCATCTCGTGTATCAAAGACATTGTCTGGATTCTTGCGGCGAAATGCTTGAGGGCCTCCTCGCTTCCGTCGTCCGTGCAGGATTGAAGGGAGACGAGGCTCGCAAGGATCTGGAGATTGTTGTTCACCCGGTGATGGATCTCCCTCAGGAGTTCCTCTTTCTCGGCCAGGGATTTCTTTAAAGAATCTTCCGCGCGTTTCCTGGAATCGATATCCGAGATAAACCCTTCGATCCCCCAGGTTCTACCGGTATCGTCGCGCAAGGCCCGGGCGGAGAGGGACACCCAGATTTGGGTTCCGTCCTTTCGCCGGAATTGAGTCTCCACGCCTATCGCGTATCCCTTCTCCAGAATCATGGAGACGATGGAGTCCCGGTCTTCGCTTTTTACGTAGACGTCGGTGCGTATGTTCCGGATGGAGGAGGTGAACTCCTCCGGAGAATCGTATAATAGCATTCCGGAAAGGGCGGAGTTGACGGACAGTACCCTGCCCTCCACCGAAGACTGGAAAATTCCTTCCACCGCCCCCTCGAAAATGCTCCTGTATCTCCGCTCCCTGGCCTGCACTTCAGAGATGGTGAGCTTTAGCCTCTCCGCCATATGATTGAACGCTCTGGCGAGTTCTAGGATTTCCCGGGGCCCCTCGGGACTTACGCTGGAGTCCAGGTTCCCCCGGGTAAGGGATTCCGCGGCCTGGGACAGTTTCATGATGGGACGGAGGATCGGCCTAGCGGCGGCCAGGGACGCGGCTAGGCCGGATAGGGCGGCCGCGATCCCCGCAACGGCCATGAAGGCTACCATGTTCTTCCTGCCGTCCTTGAGGATATTCCGATAATTCGCCAGCTCATCTTCGTAGGCGCTGGTTCCTATCACCCAGTCCCAGGGGGCGTAGTACGCTATTCGGGCGATCTTGAGGCGCGGACCGGGTTCTCCGGGGTTCCGCCACCAGTATTCGACGGTTCCGAGTTCCCCCGGGGCGAGTCCCAGAGCTTTCCGGACGATGTCCTGGATAACCAAACGGCCCTCATCGTCCCGCTCGTCCCAGACATCCTCGCCGTCCCGCATCCCGTTCTGTGAGACGATGTACCGGCCCCTGTTTTCTCCTCGCCCCGACAGGACGTACACGTATCCCGTCTCCCCGATTTTCGTATTGATGATGGAATCACGAATCAGCTTTTCCGCCTCCGCTTGGGGACGTCCGACATAGATCATCCCCGAGATCCGGCCGTCCGCGTCCCGTAAAGGCCCGTAGGCCGTGATGAACCAGGAGTTCACGACAAAGGCCCTACCCGTGAAGTTTTCACCCCCGAGGACCGCGGAGATGACAGGATTTTCTCCGCCTCCCGGGAGAATCGCGGGGATGAAGGTGCCCACCGCCCGCTCGCCATCGTCCACGACCGTGGTCGCCACACGTATCATGTCACCCTGTTCGTTCATACGTTGGAAGATGGTGGCGGTCACGTCCATCAGGTCCGCGATATCGTCCACGACGGGGCTGCGAAGCTCCGGATCCCGGATGATCGGAACGGAGACATTCCCGATCCGGGGGCCGGGAAGAACCACGGTTTCCGTATCCCTCGTGAATTGATTCACTGCGTTCCATCGAACGGCCGGTCCGCTGAATCGGACTCCTCCCTCCTCGGCAAGGACACGCCGGGCCACCCTGAGATCTCGAAATAGTTCCTGTTCCACGGCCTGGCCCTCGGCGGCAACGAGGGAATACACGCTTTCGGTGATATGGTCCAGATCCTGTACGATCAGCGAGTCGACGTCTTTCCGGGCCAGGTCCGCGTACACGCCGCTCTGCCAGTAGGCGGCTAGAACCAGAGCCGCCGCGGTGATGACGGCGCTGCCGGCCCCGAGGATCATCAATCGGCTCGAAAGCGTTCTGCGATGCTCCTTCACCGGAGGCAACCTCCTGGATCGTCGACGATCGCGGTAAAAGGGAAATTTTCGCGCCCGGACGGGACAATGTCAATGATTCAGGCGGCTCGAGTACTCCGCCTTGGTACCACGTTTACATCACCCCGAAGGTCTTGAAAGCCTCCTCGGTGCTCATCCCCCGTTGGATCGCCGAGCGTACCTTGTTTTCCGTACCCGCCTTCTCCAGTGCGAGTCGCACGGCTTCTTCTTCCGCCGGTCCCGGGATTACGAGGACTCCGTCCTGGTCCCCGAAGACGATTTCCCCGGGTCGGATCCGGACTCCCTTGATCTCTACGGGGATACGGAAGTCGACTACCTTGCCGCGGGGTCCTTGGTCCTGGGCGTATCCTCCGTAGGAGAAGACCGGAAGGCCCAGGGCGACTACCTCCGGTGTGTCCCGGGAATACCCGTCCAGCACGGCTCCGGCGGCCTTCAGGTGCAGCGCCCGGGTGGTCATCAGTCCTCCCCAGAGAGCGAAACGCGGAGAACAGCCTGTGGCGACATAGACCTCCCGGGTCTTGAGATCATCAAGGGCGCGGAACAAGAGGCCGAAGGGCTGACGGCTGAGCGGGAGCTGTCCGTCCGGTTCCGCGGCGGAGAAGAAATCCGCCTCCAGGACCGGCATCGCCCTGCCCAGGACTATCATGTCGGACCTCAGGGGTCGTATTTCGGGAACCAGGAATTGATGCAGATATCCCATGGTATCCAGGATGTCCCCGACCACCGCCGGAAACAGCCGCTCCCGCATCAAGGCGAACAGTTCCTCATCGTTCTTCCACACGGTCTACCTCCCTGCCGATGACATCCGGACGAGGATGCCCTCGTCCGTTTTCCGGGTTCAGGCTCATTCGTCGGGCGCGATCGGATCGGTGTCGCAGGATTCTCTCCTCCGGTAGGATTCCCAGTCCCCGGGGGTGTTGATGTTCCGGAAAAGCCGCCAATCCGGGAACAGCGTCCTTACTCGGTCTTCCGATACCCGCAGGAACGGAAGTCCCCGGAGAACGGAGGCGATGGAGCAGTATCTCTCCCGGGAATCCCGGCGTTTGAAACACGCCTCGATATGCGGAAGCAGGTCGCGGGAATAGAAGGCGTGGAAGGGCTCCATGTGCGCCCCGAAGGCGGCAGCCGCGGCCAGGAGCGGGCGGTCCGCCCTTTCTTCCCCGAGGACGGCTTCCGCGAGCATCGAGACCCATCGGGGGTCGAATTCCGGAGTGTCGCAAGCCACCACGTACACCCAGGGCGACGAGGACTCGGACAAGGCCGCATGCAGTCCCGAGAGCGGACCGTATCCCTTTACCCGGTCCGGAAAGGCGGCCACCTTCCCGGGAAAGTCGAAATATTCTTCAGGGCGATTCGTGACCACCGCCAGCTCCGGAAAGAAGTTCCCCAGGCGCCGCAGGATGCGGTACGCAAGGGGCTCCCCGCCCGCATCCAGGAATTGCTTGTCCCGGCCCCCCATCCTCTCGCTGGCACCCCCGGCCAGAACGGCGGCCGCTCGAAACCGATCGGCGGTTAGCCACGACCCCTCCGCCGGTATTTTACAGAAGCCGGGATTGTCCCTACCCATGTCCATACTCTATCCTGTTTTCCCCGGTGACGGGAAGGAGTATACTGGGTATGGAGGGCAGGGATGGCGGAACGCGGGCTCGATAGGATCCTGGAGTCTCGTACCATCCGCGACGGAGCCGGGGTCCTGGTGCACAGACACTTCGGGACAGGGACCGAGAAACTCACCGATCCCTTTCTTCTGCTCGACGAAGTGCACTCCCGATCCCCCGCGGACTATTCCGCGGGCTTTCCGCTCCATCCGCACCGGGGAATCGATATGGTCACCTACATGCTGTCGGGTTTCCTCAGGCAGGTCGATTCCCTGGGCAACGCCTGCATGATCGGCCCGGGCTGCCTCCAATGGATGACCGCGGGTTCCGGAATCATCCACGAGGAGATGCCCCTGGAATCGGCGGTTCTCCGGGGCTTTCAGCTCTGGGTCAATCTGCCCCGTTCCTCGAAGATGGTCGATCCGGAATACCGGGAAGCCGGTCCGGAGGAAATACCCGTGGTCCCCATCCTTTCCGGAAAGGTTCGGGTGCTAGCGGGTCGCTTCGGGGGGGCATCCGGTCCTGTCGTAGGCATCCATGGGCAGCCCGGTCTGCTGGATGTGGAACTCGAGCCGGGGGCGGTCTTCGCCGCGGAAATCCCCGCAGGCCGGACGGCGATCGTCCATGTCTTCGAGGGCAACCTGGCCGAAGTGGCCAGCCTCCCCTTCGACGGACTCCGCGCCGCTGGCACCTATATCCTGGGCGACGGGGACTCCGTGCGGTTCCGGGCCGGAGCGCGGGGCGTCCGATTCCTTCTTCTGTCGGGGACTCCCCTGGGAGAGCCCGTTGCCTGGAAGGGCCCGGTGGTCATGAACGAGATGTGCGAGATCGATCAGGCGTACAAGGAGTTCGGCTCCGGAACCTTCGTCAAGGTACGGTGAGGCCCCGGGCTTCATTCCTCACCGTAGAATTTCGCGTAGACCCGGTTTCTGCCTGCCGCGCGGGAACAGGCCGCGGCGATGCGTTCCAGCTCCTCCCTCTCCTCCGGTTTCAGGTCCAGGGAAGAAAGTTCCGCCAGCTCTCGAAGCAGGATGGGCAGCTGTTTCTGGTTGAACGCGGCGTCCTCCGTCTCGTCGATGAAGGCCAGGCACGCGTAGCCCTTGGGATGGCGAAACCTGCGGAGTATGTGGATGACTTCGAACACCGGCTCCAGGTGCTCGCCCTCCCCGTCCTCGATGCTGACGAACACGCTCATCGTCTTCCTCCCATCAACCGCTTCCGCAGCGTCTTGTGCCAGAAATACCGCAGACCTTCCGCCGCCCGATAGGCTCCGTAGGACGGTTTTTTCAGCGGATAATCCCAGGACCCCGGATACCTGCGGGTGATTCCCCCGAAACCCGTCTTAAAGCGGTACAGGCCGGCCATGGGATGAGCGGGATCGTCGGAGGGCGGTATGCCGAAGAAATCATACCGCCCGCACGCCGCGTCCCGGGCTGCCCGGATAGCCGACCATTGAAGCGCGTAGGCGGGCATGAGGTTCCGGTGCTGGTCCCCGGAGGCACCATACAAGTATACCGCTTCATCGCGGAAAAAGGACGTTATAATGGCGGCCAGGGCTTCGCCGCGGTACCGGGCGATCCACACGCGGATGTCCGGGGCTCCCGGGCCGTATTCACCCGCCAGCGAAACCAGACGCTCGTAGTACCGTTCCGGATGCAGGGCTATGCGATCCCGCCGGGATGTGGCACGGTACAGGGAATAGAAGGTACGTATCGCCTCGGGCCCCGTCTCCGGAGAAACAACGATCCCTTTTTTTTCCGCGTACTTGATGTTGTATCGCCACTTGGGTTTCATCCGGGAAAGAAGGTCCTCGTCCGCAGCTCCTCGGAGATCCAGGACGGTCGTGTCCGGGGGCTGAACATCCGATCCCGCCTTGCGGAAGGGAAAGGCCGGCGAAAAAAGCGTCGTCGGATTCCCTCCGTCGTCCTCGGCGAACCAGGGAGGATCCACCCGGAGGAAGACGCATTCCCCCGAAAGCCGGGGGCCCAGGGCTTCCGCGATGTCGACGAGCCTCTCGGGATCCGCGGCGCCGGTACTTCCCGCACAGGGTCCGCGGGGAATGTAGGCGAACGAGAATCCCCGGATCAGGGAGCGCTCCAGCACGAGCAGGGACTCACCGGGCTGTCCCGTCAGGAAATGCAGCGGCCTCCACCCGAACTCGGATTTAAAGGCTCCCCAGAAACCCGACTGGAGAAAGGTTGCCGCCCCGGCGTCGCAGTCCCCCCGGGTGGCCGGGCGGAGTACGGGGATGTCCGGACCTGCAGCCGCAGTATCAGCCGACATTCCCGTCCATGACCCGTGCCGTCGATAGGGTCCGGCCTTCGGCCTGCAGAGACCGGGGGCCCACCTGGACGGTTCCGCCCTCGGTACGGATCGGCATGGAGAAGAAGGTGTCTATATCGATCTCGGCGGGGGTTTCGAACGCGTCGCCTTCCAGGGATACCCGGGTTCCCGGCGCGGCCCAAGGGGTCTCCAGCACTTCCACGACCTCCCGACCCTCGGGGCCGTCCTTGGACGCCGCCAGGAGCATTCCCCGGCTTTCCACTCCCCGCAGCTTGGCGGGCTTGAGGTTGTTCACAAGCACGATGGTCTTGCCGAGGAGTTCCTCCTCCTTGTAGAAGGGAACCAGGCCCGAGACGATGACCCGATCCGACCCGGAGCCGTCGTCCAGGGTCTCGATATAGAGCTTGTCCGCCTTGGGATGTCGCTCGATTTTCACGATTTTCGCGGCCCGAAGGTCTACGAGCCGGGCGAAGCGGTCTTCCGCGGGGAGGTCCGCGTAGGGAGCCGGCGCGGACGTGGCGGCTACCGCCGTAGGTTCCGGCCGAGCCGGGGGCGCCGGAGTCGTTCCGGCCGACGGGGCTTCGCCGGAGGTCTTCGCGGATTCCCGGTCCGCCCGGTCCTTTTGGCTTCCCGCGTACCGTTCCCGAAGTTCGGCGATCCGCTCGTCCTCGAGCTTGGCGAAGAGGACTTCCGGTACGGTGATGCGCCCGAGACCCTCGAGCACGCCGAGGTCCTTCCAGGTCAATCCGCCGTTGCCGGTCTTCAATCCGAAGAATCCGGCAAGTCTGTCCGCGGCCCCCGGAATGTAGGGATGCAGCAATATCGAGAGATCCTTGAGCACGTAGCAAAGGTCCCGGATCAGGCCGCCGGCCTTGGCCGGGTCCTGGGTGCGCGCCTTCCAGGGTTCGCCGTCCTGGAAGCGCTTGTTCGCGATTCCGGAAATCGTAAAGGCCGCCCGGAAGGCGTCCCGGAGTTCGGCCCGTTCCAGGTGGTCGGTGATCTTTTCGTAGATCTTCCGTATCTCCGCCCAGAAGTCCGGGTCCGGTTCCCCCTCGGGAACCGCGCCGTCGTAGAATCTCTGAACGAAGGTGAGAGTCCGGTTGGCCAGGTTTCCCAGGTTGCCGATCAGCTCGCCGTTCACCTTCTCCTGGAAGTCGCTCCAGGTGAAGGTCACGTCGCTCTTTTCGGGGCGGTTGTAATAGATGTAGAAGCGCCACACGTCAGCGGGAATCCCGGAATCCACGGCGTCGTTGCCGAAGACCCCGATCCCCTTGGACTTGGAGAACTTGCCGCTCTCGTAGTTCAGGTACTCGGTGCTGGACATGTGGTGGAGCATGGTCCAGGGCCGGCCGGAGCCGAGCAGGGTGGAGGGGAAGATGACCGTGTGGAAGGGAATGTTGTCCTTTCCGATGAACTGGTAGAGCTCCACGTCCCCGGGGGACTGCCACCAGGTCTTCCAGTCCCAGCCCTTCTCGTCGGCCAGGCAGGCGGTGATGGAGATGTACCCTATGGGGGCGTCGAACCAGACGTAGAAGACTTTCTTCTCGAACCCCGGCTTGGGAACGGGGATGCCCCACTTGAGGTCCCGGGTGATGGCGCGTTCCCGGAGCCCGTCCCGGATCCAGGCCTGGGTCATCTGGACGGCGTTGTTCGCCCAGAAACCCTTGACGCTGGCTTCCTTCATCCAGGCCTCCAGTCTGGGCCGGATGGCGGGAAGGTCGATGTATAGGTGGGAGGTGGACCTGGGTTTCGGGGCGGCGCCGCAGGTGGAGCACTTGGGATCCTTGAGTTCCGTCGGGTCCAGAAGCTTGCCGCAGGACTCGCACTGATCGCCCCGGGCGTCCGGATAGGCGCAGTGGGGGCAGGTGCCCCGGACGTAGCGGTCCGCCAGGAAGCGTCCGCAGGATTCGCAGTAGAGCTGTTCAATCGACTGTTCCTTGACGTATCCTGCGGCGTCGATGTCCTTGAACAGACCCTGGACGATCTCGGTCTGCTGGGGTGTGCTTGTACGTCCGAACTTGTCGAAGGAGATGCCGAACCAGTCGTAGATGTCCCGGTGAACAACGTAGAACCGGTCGCAGAGTTCCCGGGGGGTGATGCCCTCTTCCAGGGCCTTGGTCTCCGTGGCGGTGCCGTACTCGTCGGTGCCGCAGACGTAGAGGGTCTCGTAGCCCCGAAGGCGGCAGAACCGGGCGAACACGTCCGCGGAAAGCACCTGGATCAGGTTTCCGAGATGGGGAATGTTGTTGACGTAGGGAAGTGCGCTGGTGATGAGTCTTCTTTTCATGGCGGTTCAATATGGTCCCGGGGCGCCGGGGATGTCAAGGTTCCGACGGTCTTCGCATCCCCGGACTGCCTCCGCGGGCTTCCGTCAGAAGATGACGCGGGCGCCGAGGGTCAATTCGAACCCCATCGTCCAGTAGTCCTCGTCCGACAGTAGATTCAGGGTCTGCCAGGTCCCCAGTCGGGCCCAGAGACTGGCCTTTTGGGACGCGACATACTTGGTCTCGTAGGATTGCGCGAGTTCGATGTCGAACCGGTCCTGGTACGCGTAGGGACGTTTGATCAGGATCGATACCGCCCACAGCTCCGAAAGCCTTCCCCGGGAGGCTTTCAGGGAATTCCAGAAGCCGGATACCAGGGACGGATCCGCATCGCCCGCGGCACCGGCATCCCCCTCGGAGTTCTCCAGGAGCCGCGCCACCAGGTCCCCGAGCCAGGTCCGGGGAGGCCGCAGGGTCAGGTTCAGGGACAGGCGCTCGCTCCATGCAAGACCGTCCTGGGATTCCTTCAGATCCAGCCGGCTCTCCGCCACCAGGTTGTCCTCCCGGCTCGTGTAGAAAGAGGCCAGGGCCGTATGGGCGAAGGCCGAAAGAGGATCCGGGTCGTCCTTGTACGCGGTCAGGGAAGCCGCGAATCGCTGGGAATACTCGTCCACCGCATACAACCGGGAGGCCCGGTAGGTGCCTCGGGATCCGAAGAGATTGACCGCGGCCATGGAGGCGGAAGCCTCCCAGACCAGGGCGTCCGTCACCGTGTCCAGGGATGAAGTCAGCTCCCTGCGCAGGGACAGGGCCGCCTTGTTCGGAACCACCAGGTCCGTCCAGCTCGAACCGTACCGTCGTCCGAAAAGTACCCCCGCCTCGGGTTTGTAGCCGCTCGAGTTCGTCCCCTGGGCGGCGGATTCGAACAGGTCGGCGGTAAAGGGATCGAAGAGCTCCGCGAAGGGGATGGACCGGTAGAGGTACTCGGATGCGCAGAACCGGTCGATCCAGAAATCCCAGTCGTCGATGAACGCCGCGGACGAGGAAACGCCGCCGACCGCCCAGACGCGCCGGTAGTAGGGCTCCACGGATCCCCTGCCGACCGGGAAAGACCATCCCAGCCGGCCGCTCAACCCCGCGGAAGCGGCGGGTGCGGGAGACGCGGCGTCCGCGAGCCCCGAGTCCGCGGCCAGGTTCAGGGTTCCGCCCCCGAGTTTCCACAGACCCGTCAGGTTCGTAGACCGAAGGGCCGAGCGGTCCTCCAGGGCGGGCAAGGCGTACCGGAACGCCTCGAGCCAGGCCTCCCCGTAGGCCGCGGAAAGGTCGACCGCGCCGGCCGCCCGGTTTGAGAGCTCGCCGCTCAAGGTCATCCAGGACCCGGCGCTCAGCTTGGCTTCCCAGGACTGTTCCAGGATCGATCCTCCGTAGGTTGCGGACTGCTCCAGGGCCAGGCCGAGTCCCCGGGCTTCCAGGGAAAGATAATCCCTGCGCCCGAATCTCCCGGAACCCGCATCGAATTGGAAGCTGTCCCCGAGAGAAAACCGCTTCAAAGGCAGGTCCAGGCTATGTCCGTACGCCCCGTCGGAGAACTGCCCGTCCGAGTACCCCTGCCGCAGGTTCGCGGAGAGTTTCACCGGGCCCACCGCGATCCGGCCGTCCAGGTATCCCGCGAAGTTCGAGTCCTCGGAGATCGTCCCGCTGAGCCTGGCCGAGATGCCCGGATCGGACAGGATCGTGCCTCCCCCGGATTCCCCCAGGGTGCCGTCCTTCCTCCAGGAGAAGGACCCCCGCCCGGACAGGGCGACCTCCCCGGCGGGATCCAGGAAGTGAAGTTCGTCGATGAACACGGATCCGGTCGTGACACCGGTCACGGAGATCGTGATCCTCCCGGCGCTGACTGAGGGGTCCGCGGAAAGCGTCGCCCCGGCGACTTCGTACTCCGGGCCGTCCTCGGAATCCTGGTAGAAGAGCTTCGGGATTCCTTCATATCGGACCACGAAACGGCGCCAGGTTTCGATCAGGTACGTGTCGGGCACCTGGACGGAGACCGCGGTTCCCTGACCGTCCAGGGTCACCGTGAGCAGGGCCCCGGAGGCGGCAGCATCCCTCCGGGCGAAGAATGTAGAAGCCTGGTAGTCCCCGACGGCGACGGGGTCTACATACCGGACGACGGAGGACACGTCGGTCGCAAGGATCCCTAGAAACGAAAGCTCCAGGGTTTTCTGGATGGATGTCGCCGAGTGGAACCGCCCGTACAACATCGGGAAGAGCGCTTCCAAAGTCTGGGACGCCGTATCCGCCACGGCCGCCACGTCTGCTCCCGACGGCCAGGCCCCCGTAGGCCGGAAGGGACTGGTCCAGGAGGAAGCCTCCTCCATGCCCGCCGTGCGGTAGTACCCCGAAGCGTCGGGGCGCCGGTAGCTGGCGGCCAGG
>JBGSPT010000437.1:0-2337 GCA_041738475.1 Treponematales bacterium | reverse complement strand
TCCGCGGCTATGGAAACCCCCTCCGCCAGGCTGGCCGGGGTGGTGAAGTACGAGATCCCCGCCGGGTCCCCGAAGACCGCGGCCGCGAGATCCCAGAGAGGCGGCCGGATCGTCAAGGAGACCGCGTGGGCCAGTTCGTGGCGGAAGAGGGCTGCTAGGTCGTCGGACTGGTATCCGAAGCCGTCGTTCGGGTCCGTGGGACGGAGGAAGAGCACGATCCTGCGTCGGGGCCACACGGTGTAGTACCCGTTCGGGCCGTCCGAGTCGGGGCTCAGGATCACCGGGAACCGGAGGCGGGGCTCGGTGCCCAGGAAGGCCGCGACCTGCCGGTAGGCGTCGTCCGCGAAGGAGGCCAGCCGTTCGGCCTGGGGCCGGGCGTCCTCGGGAAAGGTGATGTCGAACCACTCGGTGCGGATCGTCCGGAGGGGGCGGTTCGGCGCGAAGAGGTCCGCCGCGGCGGGTGCGCTTGTCAGGACCGCGAGGAGGACCAGGGCGGCCGCCCGGGCTCGGCGTTTCATCGGCCCAGGGCCTTCTCGTAGACCCGGTAGGTCTTGACCGTGCGCATCCCCAGCTTCTCCAGGGCGTTCCGGATCCGCAGATTGTCCTCCAGGATATAGTTGGCCTCCAGGCGTACCCCCTTGGGGGCCAGGGCCTCGAAGAGCCGCATATAGAGAAGGACGTCCAGGCCCCGGCCCTGCCAGGCCGGCAAGACGGCCAGGCCCCAGAGCCGGTAGTCCCGGACCCGCCGCCGGACGGACAGGAGGCGCAGGAAGCCCAGGGGCAGGAGCCTCCCGCGGATCCGTCGGATCGCTACGTTCACGTCCGGGAAGCCCAGACAGCAGGCCACGGGCGAGCCCCGGTCCTCCACGAACCACACCGCGTCGGGGTCCAGGAAGGGGCGGAGCTTCCGGACCACCGCGGTCATCTCGTCCTCCTCCACGGGCACGTAGCCCCAGTTCTCCGCCACCCCCTCGTTCAGGATGCGCAGGATGTGGAGGGCGTCCCGGTCCAGGGCGCCCAGGTCGATCCGCCGGGTCGAGAGGCCCGGGAACCGGGAGGCGTGGAGGGCCGCGAAGCGGGAAAACCTTTCGGGGATCCGGTAGCCCGCGCCGGAGTCCGCCTCGTAGGCCAGGAGATCCTTGATTCCGGCATAGCCCGCCGACTCCGCCAGGCGGCCGTAGTACGGAGGATTGTGGGGGGAGAGGAAGACCGGGGGCCTTTGGAAGCCGTCGGTCACGAAGCCCCAGCACTCCGCGGAGGGATGGATCGGTCCCCGGGAAGACTCCATGCCCCGGTCCGCCATCCAGGACTCCGCGGCCGCGTAGAGTCCGCGCGCAACCTCGCCGTCGTCCCCGCTCTCGTAGGCCCCGAAGAAGCCGATCCGGGAACCGTAGTAGCCGTTGAACCGGGGATCGACGTAGGCGACGATCCGCCCGACCGCGATACCGCCCCGGCGGGCCAGGAAGAGCTCGTGCTCCGACCGGGCCAGCACGGGGTTGCCCGAGGGCCGGTATTCCCCCGGCTCGGCCAGCCGGATCGGGGGAACCCAGGCGGGGTCGTCCCGGTAGATCCCCCGGGGGAGGTCAAGAAAGTCCCGATAATCCCGCCGGGTCCGCACCGGCCGGATCGACAGCGCCGAGGAGGTAGCCATGGAGACATTCTCCGGCAGGGACGGAAAAACCGCAAGGCCGCTCGAGCCGCTTTCCGGCTCGAAACCCCGGTCCGGCGTCACGGCCCCGTATCTGCTATACTCCCCCCATGCTCATCGTCCCCTGGGAGCCCGCCCGGACGGAGATCCGGGTCGTCAACTCCCGCTTCATCGCGAGCCTCGAGCCCGTCGATTCCGCCGAGGCCGCCCGGGCCTTCATCGCCCGGATCCGCTCGGAGTTCCCGGACGCCTCCCACCACGTCCCCGCCTACATCCTGGGCGGGGGGAACACGGTCACGGAGTACTGTTCCGACGACGGGGAACCCTCCGGAACCGCGGGCCGCCCCCTGCTGGCGGTCCTCAAAGGCTCCGGCCTGGGGGACGCCGCCGTCGTCGTGACCCGCTACTTCGGGGGGACCCTCCTGGGCACCGGGGGCCTCGTGAAGGCCTATTCCGAGGCCGGCAAGGCCGTGCTTTCGCTCGCGCGTCGGGCTTCCCTGGTGGAAACGGGACGCTTCGAGCTGGACCTTCCCTACAGGCTATTCGACCGGTTCCAGGTGCTGGCCGGGGAGCTCGGGGCGGTCATCGCGGAGCGCGGCTTCGGGGAGGGCGTCAGCCTGGCCGTGGACCTGCCCCTGTCGGCCCGGGGGGACTTCGAGGCGGCCCTGACAGCCTTGAGCTCCGGGGCA
>JBGSPT010000417.1:0-3734 GCA_041738475.1 Treponematales bacterium | reverse complement strand
GCCGCGGCCCGGGAGGTGAAGGGCTCCACCACCTTCGGAGACCTTATCGGCTGGGGACTCACCCGGGAACAGGTCAAGGAAGCCCTGGGCGGCCGGGAGCCCGGGGGAGCCACGGAAAAGGTACGGGACTTCTGCACCGCCGCGGGGGTGGAGTTCTCGACGGTAAAGACGAAGCTCCAGGAGTTGGCGAGCGCCCTGCCGAAACCGTAAGGCCCGAGGTCCGAAGATCCGCGGACAGGGTACCGCGGAATCCCCGGCGCGGCTTCCTGCCGCGCCGGTATCATTTTCTCTTGATGGCCATGAGGGTCAGGTCGTCGTACTGGTCGTCCTCCCGGATCCCCGCGTAGACCCTGTACTCCGGATGGTCCTTGTCGGGATTTTCCCGGCGCTTGTCCTTCAAGAGGATCCGGTACTGATCGAAGTGCTTTTCCAGAAAGTCGTCGATCTTGGCGTCCACCATGACCAGATCCTTCTCGGTGGCCCGGGGATCCGGGTAGAGGCGGAACAGCTTCTCCGCGGAGATGAGAGCCAATACGACCTCCTCGAGGGTTCCCTCGCAGGAGGAGTAATCGAAGGTGATCACCTGGTCCGGCAGGGGATTTCCCTCCTTGACCAGCCGGTACCGGCCCCGGGACAGGACCGCCTCGACGATGGCCACGGCGCGGTCGTTCCCGAAATCGTCCTCCAATTTCTGGATCTGCTCCGCTCCATCCTTGAGGGTGACGGTCCTTTCCAGGATCCGGAAATCCGGACCTCTCTGGAACCACTTCGCCTCCTCGATGCCGTCCGTGTACAGGAGCAGGATGTCCCCTTTCTCAAGCTTGAGGCTCGTCTGCGTGTAGGGACTCTTCATCTCCACCAGGAAATTCGGGAAGCTCCCGCAGGGAGGAGTGTCCGGCAGGTCGTGGACCGCGATCTTCCGGTTCCGGGCCTCGTAGATCCGTTGGGTCTTGTCACCGGCATGGCATAGGTGCGTGGTTCCGGTCTTGCCGTCCAGCACTCCCATGGTCAGGGCCGCGAATTTCCCCTTGAAGCCCCGGCCTTCGACCATGTCGTTGATCTGGTACGCCAGGGCGTCCAGGTGGATGCCCTTGTCCCGGGTCCAGCCGGTGAAATGGTTGAGGAAGAGGGTGGCCACTTCCACGGAGATGATGGCCGCGGGTATGCCCTTGCCCGCGGCGTCGCACTTGATGAAGGCGTAATACCGGTCGTCGAGCTTCAGGAAGTTGAAGAAGTCGCCGGACACTCCCTTGGCGCCCTCGTAATAGCCGAAGAAGGAGACGTCCGGGCTTTCCTCGCTTCCGGTGGACAGCTTTTCCCCCCGCTCGTTCTTGTGGAGGGGGAGGAACATCTTCTGGGTTTCCTTTCCCACCGTGAGGTCCTTGCTGGCCGCGGCGGCCTTGACCAAGCCCTCGGTCAGGGTGTTCACCGCGTCCGCCAGTTCATAGAGCTCGTCCCGGGTGGACACCTCGATCCGCTCGCCCTTGAGCTGTTCCTTGTCCTCGGTGTCCCGGATGCGCTCGATGGCCGCCACCAGCTTGCGGATCGGGCTGACGATGTACCAGGCCAGGAGGGCCGCGCCGCCCACGCCCACCGCCAGGACCAGGAGGGCGATGGATCCGGTGATCCTTACCAGGTTGACCGTCGCGCTCCGGAGCTCCTGGTTGATCAGGTCCGTGGAGACCGCCAGGCGGACCATGCCGCGGTAGTAGGTATCTTCGTTCGGGCGCGAATAGACTATCGGCTTGTAGAAGATGAACGGATTGCCCGAGGATTCCAGGGCCGTCGCGTCGTACGAAGGTTCCGACCCCGCGGACTCTTCGGCGATGCGCTCCAGCCTCTCGTCCGCGGTTTTATCCAGATCGGCGATCGCCGAGTCCATCTGGTCAAATCGCTCCTTGCCTTCCCTTATTCTCGCGTCCAAGGCATCGATTTCGGGCTGGGGTCTCTCGCGAGCTACCAGGCTTTGTCTTTGCTGCTCATCCGCGAAAATGGCATTGTCGAGTGCCTCGATTTCCGCCTGGAGGCTCGCTCGGGTCTCCAGGATCGAGCCGATTTCTTCCCTCACCCGTGCCTCGATGGATTCCCTGATCGTCCCGATGCGCCGGGACAAAGGGTCCTCCAGTACGGTCTTGCCCGGGGCGAATCTGGAATCCTGCTCGTTTTTCAACGTTTTGGGATCATTGGTGACCCAGATGGTGTCCGGATCGGCGGAGTATGGTCCGGTTCCATATCCCGAAATTGTCGCGAACTGCGCGTCGGGAAGACCCTTGATCTGGAGCAGGACCTTTTCGAAATTGTAGGTGTCCGGATTGTCCCGGGTATACATGAACGGAAGATTCGTCCGCGCACCCTGAACCAGGCTTTCAAGAAGTACTCTGGCTTTCTGCTCCAAACCGCTTGCGAGGTTGTTCCCCTGTGTCCTCACCAGGAACACCCCCAGGGGTACGGACACCATGGCCGTGACCAGGAGCACGAGGAGGCCGATGACCAACGTGAATTTGAAACCGAGGTTGAGGCCCCGGGTCTTGAGCTTCCGGACCTCCACCTTTTTGCGGACCGCGGGCATGGGCCCTCCTTCCAGCAATGCTGCGACCTCCAGGCGGATCAACGCGCCGTCCCTGATGACGAGGGCCGCCTTCCGTAGGGTCGCCAGGATGCCTACGGCCCCGAAGGCCGCGGCCAGGACCGCGAAGAGGTCCCAGAAGGATATCCGGTACTTCGCCGGGGCACGGAATGCCCATGTAGGCTCGTACCGGGTGGAGAAGTCTCCGAATTTCACCGTCCCCGCCGCGTCGAAGGCCAGCAGGGATCGTGCCCAGTACCAGCCCCGGACCGGATGCAGAAGTCCCAGGCGGTACTTCCCTTCCTCCACGTCCTGGGCGACCAGGCCCCCCAGGGACCGGTCCGATTCGACCGAGTAGGCTCCGGCGCTGAGGTCGAAAGTGAAATCGTAGGGCGCCTGGCCGTCCCTGTCGAGGACGACCCGGGAGACGACGCCGTCCTCACGGAACCCCCTTCCCAGGATGCGGATCGTGGCGACCCCGAAATCGTCCCGGGCCAGGAGCACGTCGGACACCAGGGTGAAGGGCACGAACTTGTCCGCCCTGAGCAGGGTCCGGACCGGGAGGCCGATGTTCCCTACCTCGTCGACGGCGGCCACGGCGAAGATGTAGTACCCGTCATCCACGTTCGGGAAGCCCGCGGAGGTCCCGGGACCCCGGGAGGAGGGCGGCGGATTCGTCTCTCCCGCGCGGCCGGCGAGTTCCCGTTCGTAGTCCGTGGCGGGCTCGAAGGGGTAGGGTGCTGCTGATGGCGTACGGACGGCTGGAGTGTCCGCGGAACCATCCTCGTTCTCCGGCGAGGGTGGGCGTTTCCGGGCGGGAAGCCGGTCCAGGGGGCCGATGTACCGCAGGGTCCAGGAGTAGCCCGCCACGTCGGGATCCCGGGGCGGGTCCCAGAGGACGTTGAAGGTGTTGGACGTTAGGAAACCGTCCGGCGCCGCCTCGGGGGGCCGGAGAGAGGGCGGTCCCGGCGGAGTGGTATCCCGGACGAACTCGACCCGGGCGGGCTCGGACCAGTTGCCGGCGTAGTCCACGGCCCGGATGGAGAACCACCAGGACCCGTCCCGATCCGCCTCGAAGGCGGCCCGGCTGACCGTCTCCAGGACCGCGAGCGTCTCCGGGGGCTTATCGTCCGGGTTCCGGCCCCAAGTGTAGGAATACCCCGCGATG
>JBGSPT010000403.1:0-15668 GCA_041738475.1 Treponematales bacterium | reverse complement strand
GCCGCCTTCACGTCCGCCGTCGCGCCTGTCGTCCCGTCCGCCGTCGCGGTCGTGGCGCTGCTTGCGGACCAGGGTCCCGGCGTCCTCGTTCTTGTCAGTGCTGTAGACCATGCCCTGGAAGATCCAGACCTTGACGCCGATCTTGCCGAAGGTGGTGTTGGCCTCGGAAAAGCCGTAATCGATGTCCGCACGCAGGGTGTGCAGGGGGGTCCTGCCGTCCTTGTGCTCCTCGGTGCGGCTCATGTCCGCCCCGCCCAGGCGGCCGGACATCCGGACCTTGCAGCCCTGGGCCCCGCCCTTGATGGCGTTGGTGACTGCCATCTTCATGGCCCGGCGGAAGCTCGAGCGCGTCTCCAGCTGGCGGCAGATGTTCTGCGCCACGACCTGGGCGTTGGTCTCGATCTTCTTGATCTCCTTGATCTTGATCTGGACCTTCTTGGTCGCGGATTTCTGGAGCTCCATGCCGATCTTCTCGATGTTCGCGCCCTTGACCCCGATGAGCACGCCTGGGCGCGCGGTGTGGATCACGATGGTGACCCGCTGGGGGTGCCGGACGATCTCCACCTCCGAGATGTCCGCGTTCTTGGCCTCGGGCAGTTCGCCCAGGCGCTTGCGGAGGGCCAGGTCCTCATGGAGGGTCTTGGCGTATTCCCGGGGATCGACGTACCAGCGGGACTTCCAGTCCTTGTTGATGCCGAGCCGGAGCCCGATCGGATTTACTTTCTGGCCCACGTTACGCCTCCGTCCTTCCGATTTCGTCCACGACCACGCTGATGTGGCACATGCGCTTGAGCTGCATGTCCGCCCTGCCGCGCGCGCGGAACCAGACGCGGCGCATCCGGGGACCGTCGTCGATCCTGAGCTCCTTGACGAAGAGCATGTCCTCCGCCAGTTTCCGGTTGCGGTCCAGGGCGTTGGCGGCGGCGGACATGACGACCTTCCGTATCAGTCGGGCGCCCTTGTGGGGCATGTTGTCCAGGATGGCCACCGCCTCGGTGTAGGGCTTGCGGCGGATCAGGTCCGCCACGGGCCGTACCTTGGAGGGCGACGCTATCAGAAACTTTGCCTTGGCTACGTATCCTGCGTTCATGGCATCCCCTACTTTTTCTCGGCTTTCTTGTCGCTGCCCGAGTGGCCGCGGAAGATGCGGGTGGGCGCGAACTCGCCGAGCTTGTGACCGACCAGGTTCTCGGTTACGTACACCGGCACCCAGGTCTTTCCGTTGTAGACCGAGATGGTCAAGCCGACCATCTCGGGGATGATCGTCGAAGTGCGGGAATAGGTCTTGACCATCTTCTTGTCCCCGCCCTTGGTCATTTCGACGATCTTCTTATACAGGCTGGCCTCGATGAAAGGCCCCTTCTTGATAGATCTCGACACGGTTGGCTCCTATCCCTTCCTGCGCTTGACGATGAAGCTGCCCGACGGCTTGTGGGCGTCGCGCGTCTTGTAGCCCTTGCACGGCTGGCCCCAGGGGGTAACGGGCTGCTTGTAGCCCTTGCCCCGGCCCTCGCCGCCGCCGTGGGGGTGATCCACGGGGTTCATGGCCACGCCGCGGACCCGGGGTCTCATGCCCATCCACCGGCTGCGGCCGGCCTTGCCGATCCGCTCGTTCATATGCTCGTCGTTTCCGACGGACCCGATGGTGGCGGAGCATTTCTTGAAGACCATCCGGAGCTCTCCGGAGGGGAGCTTGAGGATGACGTAGTCCCCTTCCTTGGCGGCGATCAGGGCGCCGGCCCCGGCGGAACGGGCCAGCTGGCCGCCCCGGCCCAGGTTCAGCTCCACGTTGTGGACCGTGAGGCCCACGGGAATGGACTCCAGCGGAAGGGAATTGCCCGTCTCGATCGGGGCGGCCGGACCGGACAGGATCTTCTGTCCGACAGCCAGGCCCTTGGGGGCTATGATGTAGCGCTTTTCTCCGTCCACATAATTGATGAGGGCGATGTTGGCGCTCCGGTTCGGATCGTACTCGATGGAGGCGACCTTCCCGGGAATCCCGATCTTGTCCCGGAGGAAATCTATCTCCCGGTACTTGCGCTTGTGTCCGCCGCCCCGGCGCCGCACGGAGATGCGGCCGTTGGAGGCGCGGCCGGAGGAGCGCTTGGAGCCCTTGACCAGCCCCTTTTCGGGCTCGTTACCGCAGGTGAGCTCGGAATTGACCACCTGGACCCGGTGCCGGAGTCCCGGGGTTATCGGCTTGAACGTCTTGATAGCCATATCTTCCCCTTAGTTGCCGTGAAGGCTCACGCGCCCTCGAAGGCCTTGATCGTCTCGCCCGCGGCCAGACGAACCGTCGCCTTCTTCCACGAGGGAGTGTAGCCGGAGCGATTCCGGAGGCGCTTCGGCTTGCCTTTGACGTTCATCACGGTGCAGGACACCGGGTGAACCTGGAACAGCCTCCGCACGGCTTCCATGACCTGGATCTTGGTGGCCCGCGGATCCACGCGGAAGACGAACTTGCCGCCCTCGCGCATCTCGTTGGTCTTCTCGGAGAGGACCGGTTCGATCAGGATATCTTCGTACTGCATCTTCCTCTCCTCAATTTCCCGAGTAGAACTCGTTGAGGCTCTTCACGGCCGACTCGAGCACCACCACGGAGCGTCCGTAGAAGAGGTCGTGGGCCCGAAGGCGGTTGAAGGACAGGAAGTGAAGCCAGGGGATGTTCCGCCCGGCCCGCTTCAGGTCCGCGTCATCGTCCTTCAGGATGACCACCGTGCGCTCTTCTTTCTCCCGGGGCAGGACGGTCTTCAGAATGGACGCGAGATCCTTGGTCTTGCCGTTGGGGATCGTGAAATCCTGGACCACCTTCAGGACCTGCTCCTGGGCCTTGAGGCTCAGGATGGTCTTGATCGCCAGACGCTTGGCCTTCCGGGGCATGCGGTAGGAATAGTCCCGGGGCTTTGGTCCGAACACGATGCCTCCGCCCACGTAGATCGGGGACTTCACGTCGCCCTGGCGGGCCCGGCCGGTGCCCTTCTGGGCGTAGGGCCTGCGGTTGGTGCCGTGAACCTCGGAGCGGCCCTTCGTGCAGGCGGTGCCCACCCGGGCGTTGGCCAGCTCGTTGTGGATCGCGTAGTAGATCACGTCCTCGTTAATGGGCAGGCCGAAGACGGCGTCGTCCAGCTGGACGGTTCCGAGCTCCTTGCCCTGTACGGAATATAGCTTGCCTTCCATCTCGGTCACCTACCCTCGCTTCATTTTCTTGACCGCGGGACGCACCACGACGGCGCAGTTCCGCGGACCGGGGACGGCGCCGCGAATCAGGAGAAACCCGTTCTCGACGTCCACCCGGACGACCTTGAGGTTCAGGATCGTCACCTTGTCGTTGCCCATGCGGCCCGGAAGCTTGACGTTCTTGAAGGTCTTGTGCGGGTAGGTCCGCTGTCCGGTCGAACCGGGTTCCCGGTGGAACTTGGAGCCGTGGGTGGCGCGGCCTCCCCCGAACCCCCAGCGCTTGACTACGCCCTGGAATCCCTTGCCCTTGGAGTTCGCGGAAACGTCCACGAAGCGCACGTCCTGGAAGTACTCCACCCCTACGCTCTTGCCGACCTCGATCTCCCCGGAGAAGCCCTTCGACTCCCGGATGATGCGGGTGGGGGTCACGCCCTCGGGGAACTGTCCGGCGTAGGGCTTCGTCACGTTCTTCTTCTTTATGTCGAAGAATCCGAAGACTACGGCTTCGTACCCGAAGGTTTCCTTGTCCTTGCGGCCGACCACCACGTTGGGCGCGATCTTCAAGACGGTGACGGGAGTCACTTTACCCGTCTCGTCGAAGACCTGGGTCATGCCGATCTTCTGTCCGATGATTCCGATCATTCGATGCTCCTAGCGTTGAACGCTTCGGTACGAAACCGGGCGTTTACTGCTTGATCTCAACGTCGACGCCCGCGGGAAGCTCCAGCTTCATCAGCGCGTCCATAACGTCGGCGGTCGGATCCATGATGTCGATGAGGCGCTTGTGGGTTCTCATCTCGAACTGCTCCCGCGCCTTCTTGTGGACGTGCGGGGAACGGAGGACCGTGTACTTGTTGATTCGTGTCGGCAGCGGGATCGGTCCCGCGACCTTCGCGCCCGCCTTCTGGACCGTCGTCACGATCGAACGAGCGGAGTCGTCGATGAGACGGACGTCGAATCCCCTGAGCCTTACGCGGATCCTGTCTTTCATGCTTCCTCCAAAGATCTCTTGCTTCCGGTCCTTGCGTGCCGTTCCCGGGAGGGCGTACCCCGAGGGCCGGAAGCAGCGGGGGATTGGGCCCCCGCAAAACCTTTAGGCCGAGCCGCCTGGGCGGCCGCGCCGTATCGAACCGCGCTCCTCCTCCCGGAGAAACGCCCCCGCAAATCCGGATGCACAGCACCCGGATAGGCGGAAAAAGGCGCGCGGCTCAGAGCCCGCGCGCCCGAAATCCCTTGCCTAGTTCTGAACCTCGATGACCTGGCCGGAGGCGACAGTGCGGCCGCCTTCGCGGATGGCGAACTTGAGCCCCTGCTCCATGGCGATGGGGTAGATCAGCTCAACCTCGATCTCGGTATTGTCGCCGGGCATGACCATCTCGCGGCCCTCGGGCAGCTTGACGGAACCGGTGATGTCCGTGGTGCGGAAGTAGAACTGGGGCCGGTAGCCGGAGAAGAAGGGGGAGTGGCGTCCGCCCTCGTCCTTGCTGAGGCAGTAGATCCGTCCCTTGAACTTGGTGTGGGGGGTGATGGAACCCGGCTTGGCCAGGACCTGGCCGCGCTCCACGTCCTTCTTCTCGATGCCCCGCAGGAGGGTTCCGATGTTGTCGCCCGCCTGCCCCTCGTCCAGGAGCTTGTTGAACATCTCAACGCCGGTGACTACGGTGCTCTTGGTCGGCTTGATACCAATGATCTCGACGGTCTCTCCCACCTTGACGATCCCGCGCTCGACGCGGCCGGTCACGACGGTGCCTCGCCCGGAGATGGTGAAGACGTCCTCGATCGGCATAAGGAAGGGCTTGTCCGTGAGGCGCTCGGGATCCGGGAAGAAGGAATCCATGGCGTCCAGGAGGTCCTGGATGCACTTGGTAGCCTCGGCGTTGTCCGGCTCGGACATGGCCTTGAAGGCGGAACCCTTGATAATAGGGGTCTTATCCCCGGGGAACTGGTAGAAATTGAGGAGGTCGATAATCTCCTGCTCCACCAGCTCGATCAGCTCCGCGTCGTCGACCAGGTCTACCTTGTTGAGGAAGACCAGGACGGAGGGGACGCCCACCTGGCGGGCGAGCAGGACGTGCTCGCGGGTCTGGGGCATGACCGAGTCGGGGGCGGACACGACCAGGACGGCCCCGTCCATCTGGGCGGCGCCGGTGATCATGTTCTTGATGTAGTCGGCGTGGCCGGGGCAGTCGATGTGCGCGTAGTGGCGCTTCATGGACTGGTACTCCAGGTGCCGGGTGTTGATGGTGATACCGCGGGCCTTCTCTTCCGGAGCGTTGTCGATCTCATCGTACTTCATCACCTTATCGCCGAACTTCTTGGCGCAGTACATGGTGATGGCGGCACTCAGGGTGGTCTTCCCGTGGTCGATGTGGCCGATCGTACCGACGTTCATATGAGGTTTGGTACGCTCGAATTTCTCTTTGGCCATTGAACTTCCTCCTCTAACTATATGCGGAACGATCCAGCTCGCGCCTTTAGGGACACGGCATTATAGCGGCGGCCCCGCATCTTGACAAGAGCCCGCCTGCGGACCCGGGCCCTAAAATATCCCGTCGGAAGCCGCGCAGCGTCATCCTTGGCAGCCGGTTTCCGGCCGCAGGCCGGAAACCGATCCGCCAAGCGGCGCTTCGCGCCGCTTGGCGAGCTACCAGCGATAGTGGGCGAAGGCCTTGTTCGCCTCTGCCATCCGGTGGGTATCTTCCTTCTTCTTCACGGCGGTGCCCGTGTTGTTGAAGGCGTCCAGGAGCTCCGCGGAAAGCCGTTCGGCCATGGACTTGCCGGACCGGCCCCGGGCTGCGGTCAGGAGCCAGCGCATGGCCAGGGCTTCCCGGCGGACCTCCCGGATCTCGATGGGCACCTGATAGGTGGCGCCGCCTACGCGGCGGGACTTCACTTCCACCAGGGGCTTCACATTATCCAGAGCCTTCAGAAAGGCGTCCAGGGCGGGAACCCCGGCCTTTTCCTGAAGGATGGCCATGGAATTGTTCATAATCCGGGAGCAGGTGGCCTTCTTGCCTTCCCACATCATCCGGCAGACGAAGCGGGTGACGGTTACGCTGTTGTACTTGGGATCGGGCTGGTGGCCTCGATCCACGGTCTTCTTCTTGCGACCCATGTCCGCCTCCCCTTACGCCTTCGGCCGCTTGGCGCCGTACTTGGAACGGGCCTTCTTGCGGTCGGCGACACCGAGGGTATCCTTGGCGCCCCGGATAATGTGATAGCGCACGCCCGGAAGGTCCTTCACGCGGCCTCCGCGGATGAGGACCACCGAGTGCTCCTGGAGGTTGTGGCCGACGCCGGGGATATAGGCGGTGACTTCCACTCCGGTGCTGGCAAGACGCACGCGGGCGACCTTCCGGAGGGCCGAATTCGGCTTCTTCGGGGTAACGGTCATGACGCGGGTGCAGACCCCGCGCTTCTGGGGGCACTCGTGGAGGGCCGGGGCCTTGGTCTTCCAGACGTTTTTCTTTCGACCCAGGCGTATCAACTGGTTGATCGTAGGCATTACGCTCGTTCTCCTGTTCGTCCGGACGTCAGCATCGCCCGGTTCAAGAATTCGGTACGCGAAGTAGTATATGGAACCTGCACGCCCGTCCGGGCGCGCGGACCATCACAATAGAACCCAAGCCCCCCCCGTGTCAACCCACCTTGCCGATCCGGGTCTTCCGGAGAAGAGAGACAGGATGATCAGGATTCAAGGAGGATGAACAAGATGTGATTATATATGGATTCCTCCATACATATTCACCCCGATCCTGTCCATCCTTCCCTATCCTGTTCATCCTGTCCGGACTTTTCGTTTATGCCCTCACTCCTCTTCGTCGACCGGCGAGAAGCCCTCGTCGTCGTCGAAGGCGGTATCCTCGTCGAAGACCGCGTCGTTCATGTCCGCCCGGTCCTCCAGGGCCATGAGGGGCAGAAGCTCCTTCTCCTTGCGGCGTTTCTCCAGGATCTCCTCCACGTAGGCGTCCAGATCGTCGTTCTCCCCGTCCGAGAGGCGGATGTCCCGGTACTTTTTCATCCCCGTACCCGCGGGTATGAGATGGCCGATGATGACGTTCTCCTTGAGACCCCGCAGGCTGTCGGAGGCTCCCGCGATGGCCGCGTCCGTAAGGACCCGCGTGGTCTCCTGGAAGGAAGCCGCGGCGAAGAAGGAGTCGATCTTCAGGGAGGCCCGGGTTATGCCCAGAAGAAGGGGCCGGCCCACGGCGGGCTGGCCGCCTTCCTCCAGTACGCGCCGATTCTCCTCGTGGAACTTGTACTTGTCCACCTGCTGGCCGTAGATGAACCGGGTATCCCCGGGCTGGACGATCTCCACCTTCTTCATCATCTGCCGGACGATGACGCCGATGTGCTTGTCGTTGATGGTCACGCCCTGGAGCCGGTAGACCTGCTGGACCTCGTCCATGAGGAAGCGCTGGCAGGCGTGCTCGCCCATGATCATCATGATGTCGTGGGGATTCTGGTTGCCGTCGCAGAGCTTGTCCCCCGCCTCGACGGTGTCGCCGTCGCGCACCAGGAGCCTGCGGCCCATGGGCACGAGGTGCTTGAACTCCTTGTTAAAGAGGTCCCGCACCACGATTACCCGCTTGCCCTTCACGATGCCCTGGAAGACCACCGTCCCCCCGACCGTTGCCAGAACCGCGGGGGTCTTGGGCTTGCGGGCTTCGAAGAGCTCGCTGACCCGGGGCAGGCCGCCGGTGATGTCCATGGCCTTGGCGCTTTCCTTGAGGGTACGGGCCAGGGTGCGGCCGGCCTTGACGAACTCGCCGTCCTCCACGTTGAGGTATGCGCCGCCGGGCAGGAAGTAGGTGAAGGTCTCGTTCCCCGCCTCGTCGGTGATGACGATGCGGGGCTGCTTGGCGTCCCGCTCCGCCGCGAATTCGGCGATTTTCTTCTCGACGTTCCCCGTCTCCTCGTTGATCTCCTCTTTCAAGGTCGAGCCGGGTATGATGTCTTCGTACCGGACATAGCCCTCGTACTCGCTGATGATGGGGTCCGAGAAGGGGTCGAAGGTGGAGATCGTGGCCTGGGCGGGAACCACCTCGCCGACCTTTACGACCACTTCGGAGCCGTTCCGGACCTCGATCCGGCTCTCCTGGGCGATGAGCAGAAGGGAATCCGGCAGGATCCTGGCGTAGGCGATGTCGTGGGACTTCACGATCTCCCCGCTCTTCCGCTTCAGGATCTCCTGATCCTTCAGGATGCGGCTTCCGTTCTCCACCAGCACCTTGTCGCCCTTGCCGAGTTCGTGGGAGGCGAATACCTTGCATACTTGGAGGAAACCCTTGCGGGTGAAGAGGAAGCGGCCGTTGGTCTGGACGAAGGAGCCCTGCATGTCCGCCACCAGCACCGGATACTTCATGTAGATCCGGTTCTCCTCGGATGCCTTGGTCGCGGCGCCTCCGATGTGGAAAGTCCGCATGGTCAGCTGGGTGCCCGGCTGGCCGATGGACTGGGCCGCGATGATGCCCACCGCCTCGCCGATCTCCACGGCCCGGCCGGTGGCCAGATTGCGGCCATAGCACATGCGGCAGACCCCGTGGCGGGCCTCGCAGGTAAGCACGGTTCGTATCGTGACCTGCTCTATTCCCGCATCCTCGATGGCTTGGGCGATGTCCTCGGTGATCTCGTCGTTGACGTCCACGATCACCTCCCCGGTGATCGGGTGCTTGATCCTCTCCAGGGTGAAACGGCCGACGATGCGTTCCTTGAGGGAGGTGACGATCTCCTCGCCGTCCTTGATGGCTTTCTGGACGATACCGTTGATGGTGCCGCAGTCCACCTCGTTGATGACCACGTCCTGGGAGATGTCCACCAGGCGGCGGGTCAGGTAGCCGGCGTCGGCGGTCTTGAGGGCCGTGTCCGCCAGACCCTTCCGGGCTCCGTTCGTGGAGATGAAGAACTCGATGACCGACAGCCCTTCCTTGAAGTTCGATCGGATGGGCAGTTCGATGATGTCGCCCGACGGCTTGGCCATGAGGCCCCGCATGCCCGCCAGCTGGCGGATCTGGTTGCGGCTTCCCCGCGCCCCGGAGTGGGCCATCATGTGGATGTTGTTGAACCCCGCCTTGTCCTTCTCCAGGACCTTCATCATCACCGCGGTCAGGTCCTCGTTGGTCTTGGACCAGACCTCGACGACGCGGTTGTACCGCTCCTCCTGGGTGATGTGACCGGCCAGGTACTGCTTCTGGATGGCATCCACCTGCTTGTTGGCGTCCTCGATCATGCCCTGCTTTTCCGCGGGCACCACGATGTCGTCCATGCCGATGGTCGCCCCGAAGAAGGTGGCGTACCGGAAGCCCATGTCCTTGATGGCGTCCAGCATGGTCACGCAGACGTAGGGACCCCGGGTCTTGTAGACCTTTTCGATCAGGGAACGGAGCTCCTTGTCGCCCATCTGGAAATTGATGAACGGGACTTCCGAGGGAAGGGCGTCGTTCAGCAGGAGCCGGCCCGCGGTGGTCACGAGCAGGCCGTCCTTGACCTCGACCTCCTTGCCTACCCCCGTCCAGACCGGGGTCTTGGCCACGGGAACCTTGATCAGAGCTTCCCAGTCCAGGGCCTTGGCCTCGCAGGCCATGACGGCCTCCTCCGAGGAGGAGTAGCGCCGTCCCTCGCCCTTTCCTTTATCCTTGTCCTTGGTCAGGAAGTTGATGCCCAGGACCATGTCCTGGGAGGGGAATACGATGGTCTTTCCGTTTGCGGGGTTGAGAAGGTTCCGGCTGGAAAGCATCAGGGTCCAGCACTCCGCCTGGGCGGCATGGGTCAGGGGGACGTGGACCGCCATCTGGTCGCCGTCGAAGTCCGCGTTGTAGGCGTGGCAGACCAGGGGGTGGAGCTTGATGGCCTTGCCCTCGACCAGGACGGGCTCGAAGGCCTGGATGCCCAGACGGTGGAGGGTCGGGGCGCGGTTCAGCAGGACCGGGTGCTCCCGCACGACCTCGTCCAGGACCGCAAAGACCTCGGGGGTCTCCTGCTCCACCAGCATCTTGGCCTTCTTGATGTTGTAGACGACATCCTTCTCAACCAGCTTTTTCATGATGAAGGGCTTGAAGAGTTCCAGGGCCATCTTGGTCGGGAGGCCGCACTGGTGCATCTTGAGTTCCGGCCCGACCACGATCACCGAGCGGCCCGAGTAGTCCACCCGCTTGCCCAGAAGGTTCTGGCGGAACCGGCCCTGCTTGCCCTTGAGCATGTCCGATATGGACTTTAGGGGCCGGTTCGAGGCGCCCTTGACCACCCTCTTCTTCTTGGAGTTGTCGAAAAGGGCGTCCACCGCCTCCTGGAGCATCCGCTTCTCGTTCCGGATGATGATGTCCGGGGCGTTCAGGGACTGGAGGCGCTTGAGGCGGTTGTTCCGGTTGATCACCCGGCGGTACAGGTCGTTGAGGTCGCTGGTGGCGAAGCGGCCTCCGTCCAGCTGGACCATGGGCCGGATCTCCGGCGGGATCACGGGGATCACGTCCAGGATCATCCACTCCGGCCGGTTCTGGGAGGTCCGGAAGGACTCCACGATCTCGATGCGCTTGAGAAGGCGCTTGTCGCTCTTCGCGCCCTTCTCGATCATCTTGACCCGGAGCTCCGCGGCCATCTGTTCCAGGTCGATCTGCTCCAGGAGGGAGCGGATGGCCTCGGCGCCCATGCCCGCGGAGAAGGCCCCGCCGTAGCGGTCCTGGGCCTCGTAGTACTCTTCCTCCGTGAGGAGCTGCATCTTCTTGAGGTCCGTGTCGCCCGGGTCGATGACGATGAACTTCTCATAGTAGAGGACCGAGCGCAGGGCCGCAACGGGGATGTCCAGGAGGAGCCCCATGCGGCTGGGGACGGAGCGGTAGAACCAGATGTGGGAAACCGGGGAGGCCAGCTCGATGTGGCCCATACGCTCCCGGCGGACCTTGAAATGGGTCACCTCTACGCCGCAGCGGTCGCAGATCACGCCTTTGTAGCGGATGCTCTTGAACTTGCCGCAGTAGCACTCCCATTCCTTGGTGGTGCCGAAGATCCGCTCGCAGAAGAGGCCGTCCTTCTCGGGCCTCAGGGTGCGGTAGTTGATGGTCTCGGGCTTCTTGACCTCGCCGTAGCTCCACGCACGGATCATGTCCGGCGAGGCCAGCTGGATCAGTATGTTATCGAAATCCTGGATATCCCGCATCTAAATCCCCTCCGCCATACAAATGGGGCTGTTGTCGGAATCAACCACGGAGGACAGGGAGAAGTCGGTCATGGAACCATAGGTCCAACAAGATCTACAAGATAGATCAAGATTTACAAGATGGAAGAAGGGAACGATGCCAGATCTTTCTGTCGTATCTTGTTCATCTCTCTTCATCTTGTTCATCCTGTTGGCCCTGTGGTTCCACGCTCTGCCTTCCACGTGATCTCCGTGGTAAATTCCTGCAAAGTCCTCTAGAACGTTCCCTGCTTGTTGATCAGGTCCTCGTCGCGCTCGGTCAGGGCGATCTGCTTGCCCTTGGCGTCGTAGACCCGGATATCCAGGGCCAGGCCCCGGAGCTCCTGGACCATGACGTTGAAGGCTTCGGGAATACCCGCCGCCGCGTGGGGCTCGCCCTTCACGATGGCCTCGTAGACCTTGGCCCGCCCGGTCATGTCGTCGCTCTTGATCGTAAGGAGCTCCTGCAGGGTGTTGGCCGCGCCGTAGGCTTCCAGGGCCCAGACCTCCATCTCTCCCAGGCGCTGGCCGCCGAACTGGGCCTTTCCGCCCAGGGGCTGCTGGGTGACCAGGGAATAGGGGCCCGTGCTCCGGGCGTGCATTTTGTCGTCCACCAGGTGATGGAGTTTCATGAAGTAGATGACCCCCACGGTGACCTGGTTCACGAAGGCTTCGCCGGTCCGACCGTCCTTTACCCAGACCTTGGCGTTCCCGGGCAGACCCGCCTTCTTGAGCTTTTCCTCGATCTGCTCCTGGGAGGGGGACTGGAACACCGGGCAGGAGAACCAGTCGCCCAGGGTCGTGGCGGCCCATCCCAGCTCGGTTTCCATGATCTGGCCGATGTTCATCCGCGACGGCACGCCCAGGGGGTTCAGGCAGATGTCCAGGGGGGTGCCGTCCTCGAGATAGGGCATGTCCTCCACCGGCAGGACCCGGGCCACGACGCCCTTGTTGCCGTGGCGGCCCGCCATCTTGTCGCCCTCCTTGAGCTTGCGTTTGGCGGCTATGAGGACCTTGACCACCTCCTCCACCCCCGGCGACAGGTCGTCGTTGGCGGAGCGCTTGAGGCGCTGTACGTCGATGATGGTGCCCTCGATCCCGTGGGGGACCCGCAGGGAGGAATCCCGCACGTCCTTGGCCTTTTCGCCGAAGATCGAGTTGAGGAGCTTGAATTCCGGGGTCGTCTCGGTCTCGCTCTTGGGGGTTACCTTGCCGACCAGGATGTCCCCGGCCTTGACCTTGGCTCCCACCCGGATGATGCCCTCGATGTCCAGGGAGTCCAGGCTCTTCTCGCTGGTGTTGGGGATGTCCCGGGTGATCCGCTCGGGCCCCAGCTTGGTCTCCCGGACCTCGGTCTGGAACTCCTTGATGTGGATGGAGGTGAACATGTCCTCCTTGACCACCCGCTCGGAGATGAGGATGGCGTCCTCGTAGTTGTACCCGTTCCAGGGCACGAAGCCCGCCAGGATGTTCCGTCCCAGGGCCAGTTCCCCGTCCCGGGTTGCCGGACCGTCGGCGATCACCTGCCCCGCCAGGATCTTCTCGCCCTTCTTGACGATGGGCCGCTGGGTATAGCAGGTGTCCTGGTTGGTCCGGGCGTACTTGATCAGGGGGTATTCGTCCTTGAGGCCCGGTGCCCCGTCCGGGGCGATGACCACCTTGTAGGCGTCCACGTAGTCCACGACTCCGGCCCGCTTGGCCTTGATGAGGACCCCCGAGTCGTAGGCGGTCTTCCGCTCCATCCCGGTCCCCACCCGGGGCGCCTCCGGGAAGACCAGGGGCACCGCCTGTCTCTGCATGTTGGAGCCCATGAGGGCGCGGTTGGCGTCGTCGTGCTCCAGGAAGGGAACCAGGGCCGCGGACACGGAGATGATCTGCTTGGGCGAGACGTCCATGTACTGGAGTTCCTTGGGGCCCCGCATGGTGTAGTCGCCCTGGTGGCGGCAGGAGATCGCGGGCTCCTGGAAGTTGCCCTTGGAGTCGATCTTGGCGCTGGCCTGGGCTATGTAGTACTTGTCCTCGTCCATGGCGGACAGATACTCGATCTCCTTGGTGACCTTGCCCTCCTTGACCTTGCGGTAGGGGGTCTCCAGGAAACCGTATTCGTTGACCGTGGTATAGGTGGCCAGGGAGACGATGAGTCCGATGTTCGGACCTTCCGGGGTCTCGATGGGGCACATCCGGCCGTAGTGGGTGTAGTGGACGTCCCGGACCTCGAAGCCCGCCCGGTCCCGGGAAAGACCGCCGGGGCCCAGGGCGTTGAGGCGCCGCTTGTGGGTCAGCTCCGCCAGGGGGTTCACCTGGTCCATGAACTGGGAGAGCTGGCTGGAGCCGAAGAACTCCTTGACCGCCGCCACGATGGGCTTGATAGACACCAGGTCCTGGGGCCGGATGGTGTCGGTCTCCTTGAGGCTCATCCGCTCCTTGGCGATCCGCTCCATGCGGCTGAAGGCGCTCTTCATCACGTTGGCCAGGAGCTCCCCGACGGACCGGACCCGCCGGTTGCCCAGGTGATCGATGTCGTCGATGTTGCTCTCGCCGTAGTAGACGCTCATCAGGTACTTCATAGTGGCGATGATGTCCGCCTTGGCCAGGGTGAAGTCCTGTATGGGGATGTCGTAGTCGAACTTCTTGTTGAGCTTGTAGCGGCCGACCTTTCCGAGGTCGTAGCGCCGGGTGGTGAAGAACATGGAATGCAGGTCCCGCTCGGCGTTCTCCACGGTGATGGGCTCCCCGGGCAGGAGGGTGGCGTAGACGGCCGCCAGGGCGTCCGCCTTGGTTGGCTCGTCCTGGGTCGGGTCCTCCTTGACCAGCTTGATGTCCTCCCGTTCCAGGCAGTTCAGGATCATATCGAAGTGCAGGGAGTCCTCGGCCTGGAAGTCCACGACCTCCACTTCCTTGACCCCCCGGGCCACGAGCTCGTCCACCTCGTGGAGGTGGAGCTTGTCTCCGGCGCGATAGAGCTTCTGCTTCTCCCCGTCCGAGCCCTCGCCCCAGACGCTCCGGGCCAGGACCTTGTTCACCGCTCCTTCCCGGTCCTCCCGGGATTCGGACAGGGGGATCTTTCGGGAGCCGTAGAAGGCGGCCAGGATGTCCTCCCGGGTCTCGAAGCCCAGGGCACGAAGGAACATGGTTCCCAGGATGCGCTTCTTGCGGTCGATCTTGGCGTAGATGAGCTCTTTCTTCTGGTCTATCTCGAATTCGAGCCAGCTACCCCGGTAGGGGATGATCCGGGCCGAGTATATGCCCTTCTCGTGGCAGAAGATGACCCCCGGGGAGCGGTGGATCTGGGAGACCACGACCCTCTCGGCGCCGTTGATGATGAAGGTCCCCCGGTCCGTCATGAGGGGGATGTCGCCCAGGTAG
Source organism: Treponematales bacterium (assembly GCA_041738475.1). Lineage (GTDB taxonomy): Bacteria > Spirochaetota > Spirochaetia > Treponematales > UBA12059 > JAAYUR01. The sequence continues at coordinate 955 of JBGSPT010000403.1, read as the reverse complement.
ATCTCCTTCTGACGGATCTCCCCGGTCTTCTGAAAAATAAGATTGATCCGCGCCTTCAAGGGGACCGCGTAGGTGAGGCCCTTCTGCTTGCACTCCATCTCGGAGTACTTCATGGCGCTTTCGTCCAGGGAATAGGCCTCGTAGGCCAGGAGCATGTCCCCGTTGGGGCTCTCGATGGGGAAGGTGGCCTGGAAGACCTCCTCCAGCCCCGAAGGCAGGGGCTTTTCCCCCGCGAGCATCCGTGCCCGTTGAAGGAACCTATCGTAGCTGGAAAGCTGTATGCCGATCAGGTCCGGGAGCTCGATCGCCTCCTCGTAATCCTTGCCGATATACGATCTCTTTATCTTGTTCTCGGTATACGCCATCCGTACCCCCCTCGTGAGAGCTGCAGTTCGCGCGCGCGATTCTTACATTCCGTCCCTGGAAGACCCTGCAAGCCTCCCGGGCGGTCCGATGCCTTGCAGGCTGACCGCAAGCCCGTTCCCGGGTTTGCAGGCATCCTGCAGGGCCCTGGGCATCCGTCCCCAGGTAATCCGACTTCGTTCCTCCGGTCCCGGGCGTCGGCAGATCGCCGCCGCCCCGAACCGCATTCCAGCGCGAACGGGTTCCGGGCGGCTTACGCCCGGAACCCGTCCCCCGGGACCTGCGACGGCCGCGGGGAAAGAGGCTGACTCGTCTCTTCCGCCAAGAGCTTACTTCACCTCGACGGCGCCGCCGGCGTCGGTGATCTGCTTCTTCACCTTCTCGGCCTCTTCCTTGGAAACGTTCTCCTTCAGGGGCTTGTCCCCGGCTTCCACCAGGTCCTTGGCCTCCTTGAGGCCCAGGCCGGTGATGGCGCGGACTTCCTTGATGATCGCGATCTTCTTGTCCGGGGCCACTCCGCCCTTGAGGATGACGGTGAACTCGGTCTGCTCCTCCACGGGGGCGGCGGCGGCGGCGCCGGCGGCGGCAACGG
>JBGSPT010000401.1:0-4565 GCA_041738475.1 Treponematales bacterium | reverse complement strand
GATCCCCAGGACGGCCCCTGCGGCGGCCGCGAGGGTCAGGACGATATTCAACGCCAGCGCGGCCATGCCGTCCGCCCGGGCCGCAGGCTTCTCCTCCATCACGGGATCCGTATTCATCCGATGCCTCCCCGCCCCGAAAGGCGATATAGTAGTGATATCATTTTGATATTATCAAGAAATCGCCGGGCCGTCAAGGATATTACGTCGGTTCCCCGAAAACTCGGCTCGGAACCAATCGAATGGGATACGCCGAACCTTGATTCAAGCTGTGCAACTTCCCTTCCCCCCCGGGATGTGCTGTAATGTCCCCATGAACCTTTGCCTGGTGGTAGCCGAGGAGACCGTGGACCAAGCCGCGGCCGTATTGGACCGCTACGCCGCCGCCGTCCCCCTGTTCGAGATTCGCGCTGATTTCCTGGCGGACCTGGGGCCGGAATCCGCGGCGCTTCTAAGAAGACGCACGGACCGGAACTTGGTCTTCACGGCCAGGCTGCCCGATGACGGGGGCCGGTGGACGGCCGGAGAGGAGGCCCGGGCCCGGGCGTACGAGCGGGCCGTCGCTGCGGGCTTCGACTACGTGGACCTGGAGATCGGCGCCCTCCCGGGCCTGGAATGCGGCGGCCGGACCCGGGTCATCCGTTCCTTCCACGACATGCGCGGCCTGCCCGGGGACATCCGGGAGATCTTCGCCCGGGCCCGGGCGATTCCCGGGGAAATCCCGAAAATCGCCGTCACCCTGGCCGGACCGGAGGACACGGTACGCTTCCTGGAATGGAACGCGGAGCTCCGGGACTCGGATCCGTCTCCCCGAATCGTCACCGCCATGGGCAGGAGGGGGGCCTTCTCCCGGATCCTGGGAAGCCGACTGGGGATCCTGCATACCTACGTCCCGATCCCGGGAAAACTCCTCCTGCCGGGAATGGTGGACCTGAAGGCCATGACGGGGTTGTACCGTGCCGACCGGATCTGCGACCGGACCGCGGTCTTCGGCCTCGTCGAGCCGGCATCGACCCATGTCCCCCCGGACGCGGCGGATCCGGAAGAATACCGCCCCGAGGCGGACCCCGGGGCGGATTCGGTCCTGGTGCCCTTCGTCCTGGACTCCGAGGAGGAGTGCCGGGCCCTTCGGGACTTTTTCCGGATCGAGGGTTTCTACAGCCGGAAGAGCAGGTCCTCGTAGGTCGGGACGGGCCAGGCGTCCTTGGCCACCAGCTTCTCCACCGCGTCTACCCGGGAGCGCAGGGCGGACATCTGGACCGTGACCTTCTCCCGGTAGACCTTGGCCTGGGCGAAGGCGTCCTCCGATTCCTGGGCTTCCGTCAAAACTTTCTCGAGTTTTTCCGTCTCCTCGTAGATCTCCGCGGTCAGCTCCGCGATCCGCTTGGCCCTCTTTTCCTGGGGGGCGCTGACCGCCCCGATGGCGGCGAGGCTTGCGGATTCCCGGGCCAGGGAGCCCGCGAAGGCGGTGGCCGCGGGGAAGATGGAGCGGCGGACCATGTCGATCATGACTCCCGCCTCGATGTTGATCTGCTTCGAGTACTTTTCCAGGTAGATGTGGTACCGGCTTTCCAGCTCGGCCTTGGAAAGAACCTTGTGGCTCTCGAAGAGGCTCACCGTCTCCGGCTGGGTGAGGATCCCGAAGGACTCGATGGAGGCCCGGATGTTCGGCAGACCCCGGCGCTCGGCTTCCTTGACCCACTCCTCGGAGTAGCCGTTTCCGTTGAAGGTCACCCTGCGATGCCGGGAGTAGGATTCCTTGACGATGGACTGGATGGCGGCGGTCTTGTCCGCGGCGGCCTCCAGCTTGTCCGCGAACTCCGACAGGACCTGGGCCACCGCCAGGTTGAGGTAGGTGTTGGGGGTGGCGATGGACTGGGAGGACCCGACCATCCGGAACTCGAACTTGTTGCCCGTGAAGGCGAAGGGACTGGTCCGGTTGCGGTCCGAGAGGTCCCTGGGCAGGCTGGGAAGGCTGGTGACCCCCAGCTTGATCCGGTCCCCGTTGCTCTGGGACTGGGCCTTGCCCTCCACGATGGCGTCCAGGATGCCGCAGAGCTGGGATCCCAGGAAAACCGAGATGATGGCCGGAGGCGCCTCGTTGGCGCCCAGGCGGTGGTCGTTTCCCGCGGGGGCCGCGGCGGAGCGGATGAGGACCGCGTAGCGGTCCACCGCCTCCACCACCGCGGTCATGAAGAGGAGGAACCGGGCGTTGGATTCGGGATTCTCCCCGGGCTCCAGGAGGTTGTGCCCGTCGTCGGTGGCCATGGACCAGTTGTTGTGCTTGCCCGAGCCGTTGACCCCGGCGAAGGGCTTCTCGTGGAGCAGGGCCTCCATGCCGTGCCTGCGGGCGACCTTCTGGAGGGTCTCCATGACCAGCTGGTTGCCGTCCACCGCGACGTTGGTGGTGGTGAAGATGGGGGCCAGTTCGAACTGGTTCGGGGCCACCTCGTTGTGCTGGGTCTTGGCGGAGACGCCCACCTTCCAGAGCTCGTAGTTCACCTCCCGCATGAAGGCGGCCACCCTCTCCTTGATGGCCCCGAAGTAGTGGTCCTCCATCTCCTGGCCCTTGGCGGGCATGGACCCGAAGACCGTCCGCCCCGTGAGCATCAGGTCCGGCCGGTTCTCGAAATACTTCGAATCCACCAGGAAATACTCCTGCTCCGGGCCGACGGTGGTGATGACCCGCTTCGAGGTCTCGTTGCCCAGGGCCCGGAGAACCCGGAGGGCCTGGGCGCCCAGGGCGTCCATGGACCGCAGGAGGGGCACCTTCTTGTCCAGGGCGTGGCCGTAGTACCCGATGAAGGCGGTCGGGATGCAGAGGGTGGTGCCCGTGGGGTCCTGCTTCAGGAAGGCGGGGCTGGTGGTGTCCCAGGCGGTATAACCCCGGGCCTCGAAAGTCGCGCGCAGTCCTCCGGAGGGGAAACTGGAGGCGTCGGGTTCGCCCTTGATCAGCTCCTTGCCCGAGAATTCCATGAGGATCTTCCCGTCCGCGGTGGGGGAGATGAAGGAGTCGTGCTTTTCCGCGGTCAGCCCCGTGAGGGGATGGAACCAGTGGGTGTAGTGGGTGGCTCCCTTCTCGAGGGCCCAGTCCTTCATGGCCCCCGCCACGACCTCGGCCACCTCCAGGGACAGCTCCTTCTCGCCCGCCTGGACCTCCAGGAGTTCCTTGAAGACGTTCTTGGGAAGCCGTTCCCGCATTACCGCGTTGGAAAAGGAGTTGATCCCGTACACGCCCGTCACGGGGGTTTCGGAAAAGTCGATGGTCTTGTTCATGTTCGCTCCTGGATGTTCTCCGGCCCCGTGGATCGCGGGCCGGAGGTTTGCAATAGTATAGCAGGATCCGTGCCGGCCATCCGCGTCGGCAGGGATTATGTCCGACTTCGGGCAGGCTTGGAGCCCCTGGGATGGATACATAGGAGGAACCACAGAGACACGGAGGCACAGAGGTAGGGGGGAGGTCCGATAGAGAAGCGAGGAACCCAGAGAGCGGGAACGCACGATCGGGATATTGTCTTTACTAATATAGAAATAGTTAGATTCCATCAAGCATGCGCCCCGCATCCGACAGATCCCGGCGATCGACGCCTACGGAATCCTTTCGGAATCATTAGTCTGAATTCCTACATATTTGTACCCTGATGAGAAGAATCCTACCTCTACGTAGCTTTTACGGCCGACCTCGGAGCTCGGTACAGCTTCCAGTTGACCGCGTAGTGGTGGACCCGGAGCCCCATCTGCCTCTCCGTAATCCCCAGGGAACGGGCCGCGGCAGCCATGTTGCCCCCGGTTATCTTCAAGGCCTCCACGATCAGCTCTTTTTCCAGCCGGGAGAGCGCGGCGTCTAGGGTCGAGGTCGGTTCCGTCCGGGTCGACACGGCGGACTGGAGGCTCGGGGGCAGGTGGTAGGAGTGGATGACCATGTCCGTGGACAGGATGACCGCCCGCTCGATGCAGTTCTCCAATTCCCGGACATTGCCCGGCCAGTGGTAGCTGGTCAGGAGGTCGATGGCCGGGCTGGAGATGCGCTTCACCGCCTTGCCGTTCCGGGCCGCGTACTTCTCCGTGAAATGGTCCGCCAAGAGGACTATGTCGCTCTTCCTCTCCCGGAGGGGCGGAACCCGGATCGGAAAGACGTTCAGACGGTAATAGAGGTCCTCCCGGAAGCGGCCCGCGGCCAACTCATCCTCCAGGCGCCGGTTGGTGGCGGCTATCACGCGTACGTCCACCTTCACCACCGAGGATCCCCCCACGCGTTCGATCTCCCTCTCCTGGAGGACCCGGAGGAGCTTGACCTGGATCTGGGGGGAGAGCTCCCCGATCTCGTCCAGGAAGACCGTCCCCCCGTGGGCCAGCTCGAAACGGCCCTTGCGCCGGCCCGCGGCGCCCGTGAAAGCCCCCTTCTCGTGCCCGAAGAGCTCGCTCTCTATGATCGACTCCGGGAGGGCCGCGCAGTTTACCTTGACGAAAGGGCCGCCCGCCCGCCGGGACTTCCGGTGGATCTCCGCGGCCACCAGCTCCTTGCCCGTGCCGCTCTCTCCGCTCACCAGGACCGTCGCGTCGCTGGG
>JBGSPT010000135.1:0-6016 GCA_041738475.1 Treponematales bacterium | reverse complement strand
CCTCGGGCAGGTCCAGGTCCGGGACCTGGTCCGCGGTCCGGAAGCCCAAGACCAGGACGGGGGCTTCCCAGCCGCCCGCGGCGGCCCGAGCCCCGAACTCCCGGGCCGCGTAGAGCATGGGGCCCAGGCCGATGCCTCCTCCCACCAGAACCGGAAGGCTTCCCGGGGCCGGGTCCGGGAACCCCCTTCCCAGAGGTCCCAGGATGTCCAGGGCCGTTCCGGGCCTCCGCTCCGCCAGGAGCCGGGTGGCGGGGCCCCGGATCTGGAAGACGAAGGAAGCCCTTCCCGCCCGGGGATCGCAGCCCGAGAAGGCGAAGGGGCGGCGGAGAAGGGGATCCGTCCCGCCGGAAACCCCGACGGTCAGGAAGGCCCCCGGCGAGGGTGTTCCCGCGTCCCAGGGCCATTTCACCTCGATCCGGCGGTAGTCCCGGGAGAGCTCGCGGTTTTCCAGAATGCGGGCGTCGAATCGGCGCATGGGGGGAGTATAGCGGTAAACAGTGGACAGTAAACAGTAAACAGAACGGAAGACGACTCGTGGCAATTATCAGGAATTTGGATGGGATGCGGCCGTTGGTCCAGAATCCCGTCCGACCACTGTCCACCGTCCACCGACCACTGTCCACCGACCACTGTCCACTGTCCACCGTCCACCGCTATACTGCCGCCATGGACAGCATCATCCAAATTCTCGTACTCACGGCCTTTATTGCCGGGGGCGCGCTCTGCGTCAAGCTGCGTGTCGCTCCCCCCGCCAATGTCACGGATATCTTCATCAAGATCGCTCTCTGGGCCCTGCTTTTTGTCATGGGCTTCCGGACGGGCAACGACCCCGAGGTCGCTTCCCGGATCGGTGAGATCGGGATCCTCGGGGCCGCCGCCGCGGTGACTTCGTTGGCGGGAACCATCGCCGCCATCGTGGCCGGATACGCTCTCCTGGGGCTCCTCCGGCGGGGAGTTCCGAGGGAAGCCCCGCGCTCCCGCCCGGAGCATCGCTCCGAACCGGGAGCCTCCCCCGCGACGGGTTCAGGCTCCCAACTGCGGACCTCCCTCCTCCTCCTGTCCGTGGTGGCCGCCGGGGGCCTTGCGGGGGTGATCCTGCCGCCCCTCGAGGGCATCGACCTCGGAGGAATCACCGGATGGGTGCTGAACGCCCTCCTTTTCTTCGTGGGAATGCAGTTCGCCCAGTCGGGGATTTCCTTCAAGGCGGTCTTTCTCCGCCCCGACACCCTCATGATTCCCGTCGCCACCGCGGTCGGCTCCATACTCGGCGGCCTGGTCCTGGCGCCGGTCTTCCGCCTGCCCGCGGGGCACGCGATGTCCCTGAACGCCGGGTTCGGCTGGTATACTCTCTCGGGGGTCCTCATCGCGAACCTGGGCAACCCGATCCTGGGATCCGCGGCCTTTCTGGCCAACCTTTTCCGGGAGTCCCTGGCCTTTCTGACCATACCTCTCCTGGCCCGCACTCGCTGGCCGCATCTGGCCATCGGTGCCGGGGGGGCCACGGCGATGGACGTGACCCTGCCCCTGATCGAGCAGTGCGTGGGACCCGAGAGCGTGCCCGCCAGCTTCGCCAGCGGGGTCCTGCTGTCCCTTTCGGTGCCGGTCCTCGTGCCCTTCCTCTTCGGATTGGGCTGACGGGCTCCTATTCCGCCTCCATCCTCCGGATTTCCTCGTCCAACAGGGCCAGCCGGTCCTGGAGCCGGGCGATGGTCCGTTCGATGCGTTCCCGTTCCTTGACCAGGCGCTCGGCAGGTTCGGTTCCCGGAGGAACGGCCCGGACCAGGGCCTTCACGGCCTCGGGGCTTTTCCCGGCCCGGAAGGCCTCCTGGGCCGCAAGCCGGCGGTCCGGATCCTTGATGCCCGAAACCAGCTTCATGGCGTCCCAGCCGATCTCCGTCGGGACCTGATAGGTGGCGGCCTTCATGGCCGCCGTGGCGGTGATCCGGGGAAGCCCGAGCACCCGGTCCACGTAGTCCTCGAACCGGACCTTGTAGGCCCGGCAGAGACGCTCGGCCTCGATCATGAGTCGGCCGAACTCCAGCATGACCCGGCCGTTCTCCGCCACGCAGGCGGTCTTGATCTTCGCCGTCAGTTCCGAGAATTCCCGGGAATCCTCGAAGACGTTGCGGTAGTGTCCGAGGGCTTCCGCCTTCTCGAGGAGCCCGTGGAAGATGGACCAGAACTCGTTGGTGTGGGCGCGGCCGGTGTACACAAAGCCTTTGCGCTCGCAGTGGAGGTGGTGGGCGTACTCGTGGAGGGCCGTGTAGACCAGCTGAAGGTCGTCATCGAAGTTACGGTTATGGAGGATGATCTCCCGGCTTTGGGGCTTGTACAGGCCGTTCACCAGGGAGCTCTTCTTGCCGGAAAAGATCACCAAAAACTCGGTCTTCGGCTCCTCCACGGCAAGTAGAATTTCCTTGACCCGGTCGCTGTTCATCTCCCCACCCCCGGGCCCGGATTCTAGCCGTACATTGAACGGGGAACAAGACGTAAGGGTGGGGTTACTTCATAGATCCGACAGGATGGACAGGATAAAGAAACGATTAACAGGATTGAACCAAAGAAAGAGGATTTCCATATCTCAGATCCTGTAAATCTTGTCCTATCTTGTTAATCCTGTCAGAATTATGGTTCAAAGGCCTATCTTAAGGCCTTTTCCATCTCCGCCGCGTTGAAACCCAGGATGATCCGCCCGTTCACGTCCAGGACGGGAACCCCCATCTGGCCGGACTTCCTAACCATCTCCTCCGCCCGTCTCGGATCCGCGGCCACGTTATACTCCTCGAACCGAATATTTCTTTGGCGCAGCCAGTCCTTGGCCAGCCTGCAATAGGAACAGCTGGGGGTCGAATACAGGGATATCGCCATGGGGACCTCCTTGAGTGATTATATATGAAAAATAATATATTACAGGCGATTCGTCAAGGCCGCGTCATTTTTGCGCGATGTACTTCAGGAAATTGCGGGCCAGGAGGGTGATGAGGACGGTTCCCGCGATGAGCACCACCGAGAGGGAGTTGATCACCGGTGAGACCCCGAACCGGATCATGGAGTACACGTACAGGGGCAACGTGGTGGATCCCGGGCCCGACACGAAGAAGGTGATGACGAAGTCCTCCAGGGACAGGGTCACCGCGGTCAGGAATCCCGAGACGATCCCCGGTACGGAAACGGGGAGGATCACCTTGAACAATGTCTGGCGCTCCGTGGCCCCCAGGTCCCGGGATGCCTCGATGATGGAATAATCGAACTCGTCCAGCCGGGCCAGGACCATCAGGAAGACGAAGGGCAGGTTGAAGGAGGTGTGGGCTATGAAGATGGTCAGGAGGCCCAGCTTCATCTGGAGGCCCGCGAAGAAGATCAGCAGGGACACGCCGATGATGATCTCGGGCATTATCAGCGGCAGGAAGGCGACGGCCTGGACGTACTTCTTGAACCGGAACTTGTACCAGTTCACGCCGATGGCACCCAGGGTGCCCAGGCAGGTGGCCACCCCCGCGCTGGTCACGGCGATGATCAGGGAGTTCTCGAAGGCGTGCCAGACGTTCCGTTCCTTCAGGAAAAGCCGTTCGTACCACACCAGGGAGAACCCGCCCCAGGCCATGCTCTTGGCGGAATTGAAGGAGTAGACGATCAGCACCGCCAGGGGCAGGAACAAAAAGCCCATGGTCAGGAAGAATACGGTCCTGGAGAACCCCATGCCTTTCACGACCCTCACGGCGCCCTCCGTTCCCCGCCGGAACGGGCGGGTTCCTTGGCCTGGGGGGCCTTGCCCTGGAGACGGAACATCAGCCACAGCCCCGCGGTGGTCACAAGCGTGATGACCATGGAGATCGCCGAGGCCAGGGGCCAGTTGCGGGTGCGCGTGAGCTCTTCGGCAACGAAGTTGCCCAGCATGTAGGATTCCTTGCCGCCCACGAGCAGGGGGACCGCGTAGGCTCCGAAGGTCGGGATGAAGACGAAGAGCACGGCGGTGATTATCCCCGCCCGGATGTTCGGCAGGAGGATCCGGAGGATCGCGCCCCTCCGTGTGCATCCCAGGTCCCGGGCCGCCTCCAGGAGGGAGAAGTCGAATTTTTCGATGGTGGAATAGAGGGGCAGGATCGCGTAGGGCAGGTAGGTGTAGACCAGGACGACGGTCACCGCCACCTGGTTGTACAGGAACTGGACGGGAGAGGCGATGATGCCCGCCCGCAGGAGAAGGGAGTTCAAGAAGCCGTTGTTGCCAAGGATGGCGATCCAGGCGTAGATGCGGATCAGGAAGTTCGTCCAGAAGGGAATGATCACCAGCATGAGCAGGAGGGTCTTGCGGCTGGACCGGGCCATGTAGTACCCGCAGGGCAGGGCGATCAGGATGGCCAGGACCGTGGTGACCAGGGAGATCCCCAGGGTGTTCAGGGATACCCGGAGGAAGACCGAGTTGGCCAGGGACCGGTACGCCTCCAGGGAGAATCTCGGCTCCACCCCGCCGTACAGCCCCTTCGCCATGAAGCTGTAGGCCACGATGACCAAGAGGGGGGCTACGAAGAATACGGTCAGCCAGATGCCCGCGGGACCCGCGTAGGCGGGGCCGTAGTTCCGGACCCTGCCCGGACCCCTGCCCGGACGGGAGCGGACCGCCATGGGGGCCATCAGGATGCTCCCAGGAGGTAGGCGTCGTCGGCGCTCCAGGAGAGGTAGACCTTGTCCTTCCACTCGATCTCGGGCCCCTCGTCCGACCAGTTCGCATGTTGCTTGATCACCTTCAGCATGGTCCCCGACTGGTGCCGGACGTAGTACTTTGTACTCGATCCAGAGTAGATAGGCTCGTCCACGGAGCCCTCCAGGAAGTTGATGTCAGTCCGCTTGGCGGGCGCCGGCCGCTCGGTGTCGATGCGGATCTTCTCCGGACGGACGACGACGGAGGCCTTGGTGCCGGGAGCGGGGGGCTCGTCCTCGGTCACCAGGATGCGGCCCAGGCCCGCGACATCCACGGCCACGATGGTGCCTTCCACGGACTCCACGGTCCCCTCGAACATGTTCGTCTCACCGATGAAGGCGGCCACGAACCCGGTGGCCGGGCTCTCGTAGATCTCGTGGGGGGTGCCGATCTGGAGGACCTGCCCGGCGTTCATCACCGCGATCCGGTCCGAAACGGACAGGGCTTCCTGCTGGTCGTGGGTGACGTAGATGAAGGTGATCCCGATCTTGTCGTGGATGGAGTCCAGCTCGATGAGCATGTGCTGCCGCAGTTTGGCGTCCAGGGCCGACAGGGGCTCATCCAAAAGGAGGACGCTGGGCTCGTTGATCAGGGCCCGAGCCACGGCCACGCGCTGTTTCTGTCCCCCCGACAGCTGGGCGGGCATCTTGTCCGAGTGGGCGGCCAGCTGGACCAGCTCCAGGTAATCGGCGACCCGGGATCGGACCGTCGAGTTGGGAGTCTTCTTGAGGCGCAGGGGAAACGCCACGTTTTCGAACACCGTAAGGTGCGGGAATAGGGCGTAGTTCTGGAAGACCGTGTTGACGTGCCGCTCGTTCGGAGGAAGAGACAGGACGGAATTCCCGTCCAGGGATACTTCCCCCCCGTCGGGATCGTCGAAGCCGGCTATGATGCGGAGGAGCGTCGTCTTTCCGCAACCCGAAGGACCCAAGAGCGAGTAAAACTCGCCCTTCCGGATGACCATGCTCACGTCCCGGAGCGCGGCAAAAGTACCGAAGCTCTTGGAGACGTCCTCGATGGAGACGTCGCTGCCCTTCAATTCGTTTCGTTTCCCTCCGAAGGTGACCGGCCGAGATGGAACTGGGGGAATAATGGCGAAGGGGGGCGAAAAATGCAACCTCCCGGCCTCAAATTTCCCGGTTTCCGCAAGCGCCCCGGCCGGCCCCGGGCGGTGCCGCGGATATGAACATCTCGAGTCCGAGTCCGGTGCGGGCCGCCGGGCTGATCCTCTGGATCCTGGCGTTGCCGGCCGTAATTCCCGCGGAATCCCGGGTCGGGTCGTCCGCTCCCAGGACCTCCTCAGCCCTGCGCGCCGAG
>JBGSPT010000371.1:0-4591 GCA_041738475.1 Treponematales bacterium | reverse complement strand
GCTGGCCGTCACGGAGTCCTACGCCATGCTCCGGAGCCCCCAGATCGCAGCGGTGCCCTTGTTCACCCTGACGGGATTCCTCCTGGCGGGGACCCGGGCCGGGGAGCGGTTGGTGACCCTGTTCCGGGCCCTCTTCGGCCGGGTCCGGGGAGGGGCCGCCGTGGCGGCGGTGACGGTCTGCGCCTTCTTCTCCGTGTTCACCGGGTCCTCCGGGGTGGCCATCCTGGCCCTGGGCCCCCTCCTGGCCCGGGTCCTGGTGGACGCCGAGGGCATGGGGGACGAGACCTCCAAGGGCCTTTTGACCGCCAGCGGGGCGGTGGGCCTCCTGTTCCCGCCCAGCATGGCGGTCATCGTGTACGCGGTGACGGCCCAGTACTCCTACGGCCCCGAGAACCCCCTGGACATTCTGGCCCTCTTCCGGTCCAGCGTGATCCCCGGCCTGCTTTTCGTGGCGGTCACGGCGGGGGCCGGCATCTACTTCGCCGGCCGGGACAGGAAAAAGGCGCCCGCATCCGCGGCGGAGCGAGCGGAACGGCCCTCGATCCGGAAATCCCTCTGGGCCGCCCTCCCGGAGTCCTTCCTGCCCTTCGGAATCGCCCTCCTGTTCTTCTCCGGCACCGCCACCCTCATGGAGATCGGAGCCCTCTCGGTCTTGTACACCGGGGCGTACGGGTTCCTGCGCAGGGAATTCAGCCTGCGGACCTTCGCGGCATCCGCCGCCAAGGCCTTCCCCGTCATCGGCGGCACCCTGATCCTCCTGGCCGCAGCGAGGGCCTTCTCCTACTTCCTGGTGGACTCGGGGATCCCGGACATGGCTGCGGCATTCGTGACCTCCCAGATCAGCTCCAAGATCCTCTTCCTGCTCCTGCTGAATCTTCTGCTTCTGGCCGCGGGCTGTCTGATGGACGTCTTTTCCGCCATCCTTGTGCTGGCGCCCCTGGTCATCCCCGTCGGCCAGGCCTTCGGGATCCACCCGATCCACCTGGGCATCATCTTCGTGTCGAACCTGATGGTGGGCTTCATCACCCCGCCCATCGGGATGAACCTCTTCCTGGCCTCCTACGCCTTCGACCGCCCCCTGGGCAGGGTCTGGCGGGCCGTGTCCCCCTGGTTCCTCCTACAGCTGGCCGTGGTCATCCTGATCACCTACATCCCGGCCCTGAGCCTGGTCTTCGCGGGTTGACGCCGTGGCAAACGTGATCGTCTACACCGACGGGGCCTGCTCCGGGAATCCCGGACCCGGGGGCTGGGCCTGGGTGGCCCTGCAAAACGGAAGCCGTCGGGAAGGATCCGGAGGAGAGGCCGCAACCACGAACAACCGCATGGAGCTCATCGCGGTCATCGAGGCCCTGAAGTCCCTGCCCCCGGGCTCGGACGTGGAGGTCCGGACGGACTCCCAGTACGTCAAGAACGGAATCACCTCCTGGATCCATTCCTGGAAGAAGAACGGATGGAGGACCGCCTCGAAGTCCCCGGTGAAAAACCGGGAGCTATGGGAGGATCTGGACCGCCTCTCGGCCGCCCTCAGGCCCCGCTTCGTCTGGGTCGAGGGGCACGCGGGGGAGGAGTTCAACGAGCGCTGCGACGAACTGGCCCGGGGGGAGATAGCGCGGTTGAGAGGCTGAGCGGGAGGGGGCGAGAGCATCGTGGATTCCGTCCTGAAGTTCCTGGAAGATTCCATCGGACTGGGGGGAGAGGCGGTTTACCGCCTGGGATCCTCGCTCGCCATCGCGATCGGCCTGTTCTTCCTGAACCGGGTGCTGAACCGGATCGCCGCGAAATGGGGAAAAGAGGCGAAGGGCTCCTTCCGGGCCCGCAAGATCATCGGCTACGCCACCGGCATCCTCGCGGGCATCCTCATCGGAGGCGTCTGGCTGGAATCCGTCGGGGCCTTCACCACCTTCCTGGGCCTTCTCTCCGCGGGCGTCGCGATCGCCCTGCGGGACGTGGTCGCGGACATCGCGGGCTGGTCCTTCATCCTTCTGCGGAAGCCCTTCGACCTGGAGGACCGCATCGAGTCCATGGGGATCAAGGGGGACGTCGTCGACATCCGCCTGTTCAAGACGACCCTCCTTGAGGTCGGGAACTGGGTCGACGCGGAGCAGAGCACGGGACGGATCGTCCACCTTCCGAACAAGTTCGTCTTCTCGGAGCCCATCGCCAACTACTCCCGGGGTTTCCACTATATCTGGAACGAGATCAAGGTCCTGATAACCTTCGAGAGCGACTGGGAACGGGCCAAGACCCTGCTGAGGGACATCGTGGAGCGCCACGGCGCGGTCCCGGGCGGGAAGGCCCGGGACGCCCTGAAGGAAGCGAGCGGCCGCCTGCTGATCACCTACAACGTGACGACCCCCACGGTCTACACCAGCGTGCGGGATTCCGGGGTTCTTCTGACCCTCCGGTACCTCTGCGAACCCCGGCAGCGCCGGAAGACGGAGGAGTCGATCTGGGAGGAGATCCTCCGGACCTTCGCCGGGGAGGAGAGGATCGACCTGGCCTACCCCACCACGCGGTTCTATCGGGCTGAGGAAGGCGCCGGGTATGGAGGGAAACAACTTCCGGATTGAACCACGGAGGCACAGAGGACACGGAGGAAGAGGGAGAAGAGAGAAAAAAACCGGGCGATTCAGAACAGGATTATCAGGATTAGCCGGATTAACAGGATTGGAAGTAGACCAGCTCTAATTCCCGACCCTGTCAATCTGCTTAATCATGATAATCCTGTTTTTCTTCACAGCAAACCCCGGGTCGTCGCCCACTTTCCGGTAAATTCGACGAAGCCCGGAGGCTTCATTGCCGCGAGACGGGCTTCGCCGTCCCCTTTCCTGTCCTTCGACGAAGCCCGGAGGGCTTCGTTGCCGCGTACGGCCGGCTTCGCCCGTTGCCCGTTCCTGTAATTCGCCGAAGCCCCGAGGGGCTTCGGCGCCGCGAGACGGGCTTCGCCGTCCCCTTTCCTGTCCTTCGACGAAGCCCGGAGGGCTTCGTTGCCGCGTACGGCCGGCGAAGCCGGCCGTACGCGCCTAGGCCTTCCCGGCGCTCCCCAGGACGTGCTCGTTCTTGTAGGCGTACAGCTTCTTGAGCTCGTCCCGGGCGGGGCCCAGATACTTGCGGGGGTCGAACTCGTCGGGCTTTTCCGCCAGGACCTTGCGGATCAGGGCCGTCATGGCCAGTCGGCCGTCGGAGTCGATGTTGATCTTGCACACCGCGCTCTTGGCGGCCTCCCGGAGCTGGGATTCGGGGATGCCCACGGAGTCGGAAAGCCTGCCCCCGAACTTCTCGATCATCTTCACGTAGTCCACGGGCACGCTGGAGGACCCGTGCAGGACGATGGGGAAGCCGGGGATGCGCTTCTCGATCTCCTTGAGGATGTCGAAGCGCAGGGGGGGCGGGATCAGGATGCCGTTGGCGTCCTTGGTGCACTGCTCGGGCTTGAACTTGGCCCGGCCGTGGCTGGTCCCGATGGAGATGGCCAGGGAGTCCACCCCGGTCTTCTTCACGAAATCCTCCACCTCCTCGGGCCGGGTGTAATGGCTGTGCTCCGCGGAGACGTCGTCCTCCACCCCAGCCAGGACCCCCAGCTCGCCCTCCACGGAGACGTAGTCCTTCCGGGAATGGGCGTACTCGCAGACCTTCTTGGTCAGGGCCACGTTCTCCTCGTAGGCCAGGTGGGAGCCGTCGATCATGACGCTGGAGAATCCGTTCTCGATGCAGTCCACGCAGAGCTCGAAGGAGTCCCCGTGGTCCAGGTGGAGGACGATGGGAACCGGGTAGCCGAGCTCCTTGGCGTACTCCACGGCGCCCCGGGCCAGGTGCCGGAGCATGGTGGAGTTGGCGTACTTGCGGGCTCCCGCGGAAACCTGGAGGATCACCGGGGACTTCGTCTCCACGCAGGCCTGCACGATGGCCTGGAGCTGTTCCATGTTGTTGAAGTTATACGCGGGCAGGGCGTAGCCGCCGGACACCGCCTTCTTGAAGAGCTCCACGGTGTTGACCAGGCCGAGCTCCTTGTAACTCGTCATCCTTCGCTCCTTGTATAGGGGGAATATCTGCCCGGACAGTCTAGGAAGAGGCCTCCGGCACGTCAAGCCCTGGCGCGAAGTCCCGGGCCGGTATAGGATGCGGGATATGATCCGACGTGACGGGGGCCGGACGGCCCGATCCGCCCTCCTAGCCCTGGCGATCTTGTGGGGCGCCTTTTCTTCCTGCGCTCCTTCCCGGGGGCTGGTCCTGGTCGATCCCGCCTTGGCGGTCCTGGACCCCGAGGGAGCCAAGGCCTGCTCGTCCTTCCGGGCCGCAGGGACCCGGTGGGCGGTCCGGGAATACCCCGCCCGGGACCCCGAATCATTCTTCGGGGAGTTCGCGGCACTCCCCCCCGCCTTCGTCCTTCTCACCCCCCTGTTGACCCCGGAGTACCCCGCCGTCCGGTCCGCCTTTGCGGAGGCCCTGATCCTGGGAACCGCGATTCCCGCGGGAGGGCGCTCGGTATCCGCGGCCTGGGACCCGGTCCCTGCGGCCCGGGAGGCGGGAATCCGGGCGGGCGCCTTTCTCCGGGACCGGGGGGAGGGGCTCCACGAGCCCCCGGAGGCGG
>JBGSPT010000364.1:0-15946 GCA_041738475.1 Treponematales bacterium | reverse complement strand
GGTCCAGGAGGATCGCCCGGTCCAGGGGCGCAAGGGTGAAGACGTCCACCACCGCGGCGTCGATCCCCTCGGCGGCCAGGCTGTCGGCGGCCTTTCGGGCCTCTCCGACCATCAGGGCACCCAGGGCGGCCAGGACCACGTCCTTGCCGGGCCGCAGGACCTTGGCCTTCCCGAACTCGAAGGCCTCCCCGGCGGCGTAGATCTCCGGCGCGGGCTTCCTCTGGAGCCGGAGGTAGGTGCAGCCCTTGCGCTCCAGGGCCAGCTTGACCGCGGCTTCCAGGGAAACCGGATCGGCGGGCTCCACGATGGCCAGGCCGGGAACGGCCCGCATCAGGGCCAGGTCCTCCAGGGGCATGTGGGTTCCGCCGTTGAAGGCCGCAGTCACCCCGGGGTCCGTACCGACCAGGACCACCTCCAGGCCCGCGTAGTTGGCGGACAGGAAGAACTGGTCGTAGGCCCGGCGGCTGGCGAAGCAGGCGAAGGTGGCCGCGAAGGGGCGCTTGCCCGCGGCGGACAGGCCCGAGGCCACGCCCACCAGGTTGGCCTCCGCCACCCCCACGTTGAAGAACCTGTCCGGATAGGCCTTGGCGAAGGGTCCCGTGCCCGTAGCCCGGGCCAGGTCCGCCTCCACCACGCAGATCCTCGGGTCCGAGGCCGCCAGGGCCGTCAGGGTCTGGGCGTAGACCGCCCGCATCTCTCGATCAGCCACGGCGGGCCTCCTTGTCCATCGCTTCCAGGGCGGCCTCGAGGTCCGCGGGCCCGAAGGGGGCGTTGTGGCTCTCCGCCTTTCCCTCCAGGGCGGGGACTCCCTTGGCCTTGACCGTGTCCAGGACGATCATGGAGGGGCGGCCCCGGCCTTCAGCGTCCGCCTCGGGATCCGGGGAGCAGGCCGAAAGGATGACTCGGTCCAGGGCCTCAAGGTCGTGGCCGTCGACCCGGAAGGTCCTCCAGCCGAAGGCGGTCCACTTGGCGGAAAGGTCCCGGAGGTGCATCACCGACTCCGTGGCCCCGTCGATCTGGAAGCGGTTGGCGTCGGTAAAGGCTATCAGGTTGGAAAGCCGGTAATGGGCCGCGAAGGCCGCGGCCTCCCAGATCTGGCCCTCGTCGCTCTCCCCGTCCCCGATGATGGTCCAGCAGCGCCGGATCGAACCGTCCGTCCGGGGGCCGTCCATCCGGAGGCCCAGGGCGATGCCGCAGGCCGCGGAAAAGCCCTGGCCCAGGGAGCCGGTGCTCATGTCCACCCCGGGGGTTCTTTGGCGGTCCGCGTGGCTGGGCAGGGAGGTGCCCCCCTTGTTCAGGGTAAGAAGAAGAGACCGGTCCAGGTAGCCCTTCTCGGCCAGGGCCGCGTAGAGGGCGGGACCCGCGTGGCCCTTGGACAGGACGAAGCGGTCCCGGTCCGGATTCTTCGAATCCGAGGGGTCCAGACGCAGGTGGCGGAAGTACAGGACGGCCAGGGCCTCCACCACGGACATGGACCCGCCCACGTGTCCCACCCCCAGGGCGGCGATGGACTCGAGGCAGGACTTCCGGATGGACCGGGCCCGGACGGCCAGGTCCGCGAGCTCCGCCGGCAAGGCGGGGCGATCGGGGGAGGGGTTGATCATGTCGTCACCTTCTTGGCGGTCCCGTCCATGAAGGACTTGTTCTTGTCCCCCACCCAATAGCGCTCGCCGGCTATGCACCAGATGAAGCAGAGGGGCTCCTCGTGGCTGAACACGGGATGGTAGTTGAGGAGGGGGATGGTCACATGGCTGCCGACCTCGACGCCCTTCACGAAGGTGAGCTTTTCGTCGTCCTCGTACACCTGCATGGCCCCGGACCCCTCGATGAAGGAGTAGCATTCCTCCTGGTCCGTGTGGTTGTGGGGAGGCCAGGCCCGGGCCCGGTCCTCGTAGAAGGTGTAGCCCGCCATGAACTTGTCCGCCTGCTCGGCCACGTCGAACATGAGGTGGACCTTTTTCCGGGTGAGAAGCCGTATCCGGGAAGGCTCGTCCCTGAGCTCCTTCCAGCGCCGGAGCTGGACGGGGTGGACGTTCCGGGCCAGGGCCCGGTAGAGGTAGAGGTGCGCGGGTTCGGAGCCGGCCTCCACGTAATACTCCGCTCCCTTGGGGATGTAGAGCACGTCGTAGTGCTCCATGGTGTACTCGGCCCCGTCCACGAAGACCGAGGCGGGACCTGCCAGGTTGAAGGCCAGGGTCTCCTCGCGCTTGTGGCAGAGGCTGGTGGAGCGGGCGTCCGCGATGTCCAGCTCCGCCAAGGACAGGAATTCGAGGTTCGAGTCCCGCTGGTTGAAGATCTCCCTGAGCACCGCCCGGCTGTCCCGGGCATGGAAAAGTTTGCCGTCCTTGGTTGCCATATCGGCCCCTATATGTTAAAGTCTTTAACCAATCCTAGCACGCCGCTCGGAAACGCGCAAGTACGGGGGCCCATGAAAACCGGGGAATCCAGCCAGAAAACCACGGACACGACGCCGGCGGAGAACGCCCCATGATCCCGAAGGGGCTTTCCGCTGCGGACATCCGAAGGCGCAACCGGTCGGGCATACTCCGCCTGATCCACCGCCACGGGGCCATGGCCCGCAACGACCTGGCCGGCGCCCTGGGCCTGTCCCGGGCGTCGGTGACCATCCTCTCCGGGGAGATGCTGGCCGAAGGACTTCTGGAGGAGGCGGGATCCTCGGGACCCGGAGGCAAGGCCGGGCGGCGCAAGGTCTTTCTCCGCATCCGGCCCGGAGCCGGCGTCCTCATAGGTGCGGGTGTGGAGTCGGACCGCCTCCAGGTCCTGGTCACCGATCTGGCG
Organism: Treponematales bacterium; assembly: GCA_041738475.1. Taxonomy (GTDB): domain Bacteria; phylum Spirochaetota; class Spirochaetia; order Treponematales; family UBA12059; genus JAAYUR01. The sequence continues at coordinate 13,147 of JBGSPT010000364.1, read as the reverse complement.
GGCCGGGTCCTGGGGGTCCGGGAACTTCCTCCCCACGACTTCGCGGGATCCGGAGCGGGTTCGGTTCCGGACCCGGATCCCGGCTCCAGGCTGGCCCGGGCTGTTCTCGGGGCGGCGGAGGACCTCCTGGGAGGCGCCGAGCCTTCGGCCGCGGGGGTCGTCGGCGCGGGGCTTGGGGTGACGGGCCGGGTCGATCCCGAGACGGGAACTTGCCTCCGGGAGCCCCGGATCTGGGAAGGCCCCGTCCCCCTGGCGGCCCCCCTGGCGGCCGCCCTGGGGGTTCCCGTCTCGGTGGACAACAACGTCCGGGCCCTGGCCCTGGCGGAGCTCCTCCTGACCGAGGCCCGAAAGGATCCCCCCGCGGGCCTGCTCTTCGTCAAGTACGGCCCCGGGGTCGGCGGGGCCTGGACCGCCGGGGGACCCCCCTGGTCGGGCACCCACAACCGGGCCGGAGAGATCGGCCATACCCTGGTGGAATCCGGGGGCCCGGTCTGCCCCATGTGCGGACGCAGGGGCTGCCTGGAGTCCCTGGTCTCCCTGGGTGCCTTGCGCGCACGCTTCGCAAGTCGGATCCGTCCGGGCGGGATCGAGCCCCTGCTCGGGCGGCTGGCCCGGGAGGATTCCGAGGCCTACTCCCTCCTGGCCGCCCGATTCGCCCGGGCCCTGGGGAACGCGATCGAGCTCCTGGATCCCTCCCGGATCGCCTTGTACGGCCTGCCGTTCCGGGACGAGGCTCTGCTGGGGCAGATCGCCTCCCGGGTCGAGTCCACCGGCCGCCCCTGCGAGATCCGCAGGTCGGGCCTCGACCCCGCCATGCCCGCCCTGGGAGGGGCAGCCCTGGCCCTGGACCGCTTCCTGGAGGCGGGGGGCGAAGTGGTGCGAAGATAGCGAGTCCTGCTAGGACAGAAAGGCGTCCAGGACCAGGTCCGCGGCGCCCCGCTGTACCAGGCCGGGATCGTAAACGCTGCCCACGAAGGCGGCCGGGGGATCGTCGAACCCCGAGGGTGATTCCGCGAGGCTCAGCGGGACGAGCCGGGCGAGTGCGGCGGACACGGGGGCGGAAGCCGTAACGAAGAGGAAGGCCCGGGGATTGAGGAGCCTGCGTACGCTCCGCACCGCCGAGGCCAGGTAGTCCGCGGCCTGTTTCAAGACCTCCAGGGCCCGCGGATCCCCGCTCTCCAGTCCGGTACCCAGGCCCTCGAAGAGGTAGCGCCCCGCGGCCAGGTCCTCCTTGGCCAGGTCCGCCAGGTAGGGTTCCAGGCAACCCCGGGCCCCGCAGACGCAGGGTTTACCCCGGTAATCGATGGGCACGTGTCCGGATTCCAGGGTCGTCCCGTCGGAGGTCAGGTGGATGCGCCCGTGGTCGATGAAGGCCCCGTTGACCCCGGAGCGCAGGAGGAACATGAACAGGGAGTCCGTCTTCCCGACGTTCCCATACCGGTACTCGGAAAGGGCGATGACCGCGCAGTTGTTGTGCAGATGGACGGGTATCCCGAGCTTGCGCTCCAGGATCTCCGCCATGGGGTAGTCCCGCATGCCCGGTATCCGGGAGTAGAAGGTGATCCTTCGCCCGGGCACGTCCACCTGCCCCGGGGCTCCCAGGCCCAGGCCCAGGATTCGCTCGCCGCCCAGCCCCCGGGCCGATACCGCCGCTCGGACGCCTCCGGCTATGACCTCGGTCACGGAATCCGCGTCCACCCCGCCTCCCAGTGCAAGGACGCTGGAGGACAGGTGGTTTCCCCGGAAGTCGAAGAGCCCCAGGGAGACCCGGTCCACCCAGAACTCGACCCCCAGGGTGTACAGGGCGTCCGCCCGGGCCCCGAAGGATACGGGGGGACGGCCTTTGCGCTCCTTCCCCTCCTCCTCCGGGGCGGCCGGGGGCAGGGGCTCGATGTAGCCGGACTCTTCCAGGCTGGAGAAGATGCGCAGCATGGTAGGGGCGCGCAGGCCCGTGGCCGTCACGGCCTCGGACTGGGAGAGCCCCCGGTCCCCGGTCCGGCGGATCAGCCGGAGCACGAGGTTTTCGTTGCGCCTGCGGACGTCCGAGGACCGGAGCGGGTCTCCGGAGCCCGGGGCGTCCCGACGGAGACGGTTCACCGGAGGGATCCCGACGCGGCGTCCGCGGCCTTCCGGAACAGGTCCTTCCATTCCGAGGAAGCCCGGAAGAAGGCGGGGGGACGCCCGATCGGGGCGTCGACCTCCACGGTCGTGCCCGAGGGGGACGGGGATTCGAAGGTCCGGGGGGACCAGAAATCCGCCCATTCCCCGGGCGGGAGGTGGAGGCGCCTCCGCAGGGCCCCCTCCTCCAGGACCGGGGCAGCGAGGAGATCCGGGCCCAGGAGGAACTGGTCCTGGATGCTCCAGGCTTCGGGGTCCTCCTCGAAATGCAGGAAGAGGGGGCGCTGGACGGGATGTCCCTGCAGGGCGTTCCGGCGGACGCAGTCCTTGAGGTAGGGCTTCAGGGCGACGTGCACTCGGGTCATGGCGGCCAGGTGCAGGAGGGTTTCCTCGTCGGAGTCGAACTGCCAGTTGTCCCCCGGCCGGTTGCCCTCGTGGCTCCGCATGAAGGGGGTGAAGACGGCCAGCTCCGTCCAGCGCTGGAGGAGCTCCTTGCTTCGCCTAAGGATGAACAGGGTCGTATACCCGCCGATGTCCGAGTGGTGGAGGCCGTGGCCGCTCATGGCCAGGGAGAGAGCCGCGGGGATCACCGAGGGAAGACCGTCGTCCTCGGACCAGTCCACGTTCTGGTCCCCCGCCCACATCATCGGGCACCACCGTTGGCTGCCCGTCCAGCCCGCCCGCATGAAATAGACGACCTCCCCCGACGCGCCCGCCTCGTCCACGGCCTCCCGGTTGGCCCGGGCCCAGAGGGCGGGCCACTCGTTGTGGGCCAGCTCCGCGGGGGTTCCGTCCGCCAGGACCGCGTCCGTGGGCAGGTACTCCCCGAAGTCCGCCATCCAGCCGGCCAGCCCGAGTTCGACCAGGTTCTTGCGTATCACGCCCTTGTACCAGGCGAAGGCTTCGGGCTTGGTGAAATCCACGATCCCCGCGTCGAACTCCCCGAAATCCACGAGGTAGACCGAGCCGTCCGCGCGACGGGCCAACAAATTCTGAGCGGCGGCCTCTTCAAACAGGGACTTCCCCGCCGCGACGTAGGGGTTGATGTAGCCCAGGAAGCGGACCCCCTCGGCCCGGAGGTTCCGGATCGCCTTGTCCAGGCCGGGGTACCGCTCGGGATCCCAGACCCAGTTCCAGCGGAGCCGCTGGCCGAAGCTGGTCATGTTGATCCCCTCCCAGTCCTGGGCCCAGATCCCCGATACGGGGATACCCGCGGCCCGGGCGCGGTCCAGCTTGGCCAGGCAGGTCCCGGTTCCGCCCTGGATGCCCAGGACCACCCCGTCGTGGACCCAGTCCGGAAGCTCCGGCTGGCGGCCCAGCAGGTCCGTGAGGTCGGACACCAGGTCCAGCATGGAGTCCGAGGTCCCGACGGTAAGGGTCCGGGGAAGTTCCCAGACGTAGTACTCATGGCGGTCCGGGAAGCGGAAGTCGAAGGAAGCCCAGGCGGCGGCGTCGAAATGGTAGAAAACCCGTCGGCTGGAGCAGAAGGTGGGCTGGGGATAGAAGGTCCACCAGTAGTCGCCCCCGGCCTTGTCGTGGAGGTCCGCAAGGCGGGTCACCTCGGTCAGCTTGTTGCGGCCCACCCCCTGCTCGCTGGTCCAGAGGGGGAAGACCCGGCCCCGGAGGTCGAAGCGGGAGAACTGCTCCCCGGCCCCGTAGACATGCTCGGAAGCCTCCGCGGGCAGGCGTATCCGGTATCGATTGGGCGGCGCGGACCCGCCCAAGCCGGGTTCGGCCTCGGTCCGGAAGGAGACGACCAGACGGCCCCGGACCTCCGAGAGCTCCGCGAGCACGGGGTAGAGACCCCGGCGGGAGAACCGGACCTCGGCTCCCCCGTCCGGCCGTTCGGCCAGTTCGAAGTCCTCCAGGGCCACCAGTTCGGCCAGACCCTCTGTAACCTCGAAGTTGCCGTGGTGCATGTCGTAGCGGCCTTCCCCCCGGCCCGCGGACAGGAAGGCCCGTCCGGGTCCGTGTTCGACCACCAGGCTGCCCCCCAGCCGAACCTCAAAACCGCTCGGGGTCGTGGTTATGCAAAGTCTGGTCATGTTCTTTCCCTTTCTCGCGCCCTGCTCGCGGGCCGTACGGTTCCAAGGCCGATCACGTCGGGCCGTCTGCGGAATCGTCCGAGCCCGGGAGGTTCCGGGTGAAACCTCGATATTTCTTTTTGAATGTAAGTAAATCGATCCTAGGGGGAGAACACGGACCTGTCAAGGGAAAATCCGTCGAACCTCCGCGGGCACCCGAAAGGGTATCTCCGGCCGGAACCCCTTCCGCGCCCGATCCGGCAGGCTTCTTCGGTACCGGAATCGCGGTTGTTACGCCCTTTCACTAGGAAAGGCAGACACCTTTTCGCTTTTTTTTATTGACAGGATTCCAATACCGGATATTATTTACATAAAGTAACTAATATGCCGTCAAGATCGGGGGCGGTCCCGGCAGGCGGCAGACGGAATGCGGTAGGCTTCCGGAACCCACGTCCAGCGAAAAAAAGGAAGTACGAGATGAAACTAAAGACCACCGTCTTGCTCGGAGTCCTTCTGACGGCCCTAGTCTTGGCCTCCCTGACGGCCTGCGCTCCCCCTCCCCCGAAGGTCATCAACGTGCTGCTCTGGGACGATCCCTATCCCAAGGCCCTGGTAGCCATGTTGCCGGAGTTCGAGAAAGCCACCAACATCAAGGTCAACATCGAGATGCTCCAGCCCCCCCAGGTCCTGACCAAGACCGCCGTGGCCGTGACCGAGACCAGCACGGATTACGACGTGGTCGGCATCGACGAGGGCAACGTCCCGGTATTCGCCTCCCTACTCCTGCCCTTCGACAAATGGGCCAAGGGGAAGGAATACCCCAAGACGGATCCCAAGTCCGTGACCCCCAAGATGCTGAACATCGGCACCTGGAACAACGTCCAGCTGGGCATCCCGATCAACGGGAACCTCTACGTTTGGATGACCCGCAAGGACCTGATCGAGAACCCGACCTACCAAGCCCAGTTCAAGGCCAAGTACGGCTACGACCTCGGCATCCCCAAGACCTTCAAGGAACTCCTGGAAATGGGAACCTTCTTCCACGAGAACGGGATCGCCGCGGGCTTCGGGCCCTTCAACGGCGGACCCGCCGGCGTCCTCTCGGAAGCCGTGTTCATGTGGGAATCCCACGGCACCAAGTTCATCGACTACACCGGCGGAACCTTCAAGGTGGTCCTGGACGAGGCCAAGGCGATCGAGGGCATGGAATTCTACAAGAAGCTGATGGCAATCTCCCCCAAGGGCGCCGAGACCATGGCCCACGTGGAGCGCCAGGCCGCCTTCGCCGCGGACCCCAAGGGCGTCTTCTCCATGTTCATCTGGCCGGCCCAGATCGCCGCCTACGAGGACCCGAACAAGTCCCTGGTGGCGGGCAAGATCGCCTACTCCGCCCCCCCCGCGGGTCCCGCCGGCCAGGCCGCCGTCACCGGAGCCTGGGCCATCTGCATCCCCAAGGCCTCCAAGAACGCCGACGCAGCCGCTGAGTTCATCTACTGGTGGTCCAGCAAGGCCGTGGCGGACAAGCTCGTCGAAGCGAACACGATCCCCGCCCGCACCGAGTCCCTGACCAACCCGGCCTTCACCTCCAGCAAGCCCTGGCTGCCGGCCCTGGCGGACTCGATGAACGTCGCCGCCTCCCGGCCCCGGTTCAAGGAGATCGGGCAGGTCCAGGACGTGGTGAAGAAGTACTGGATCATGGGTATCACCGGCGCCATGTCCACCAAGGACGCCGTCCAGACCATCGTTCGGGAAACCAATGACATTCTCAAGAAGGCGGGCTACTAGCCCTTCCGGGAACGTCGCCGCGAAGATCGGGACGGGGGACTACGGGTCCCCCGTTCCTTTTTTGATCCCGGCGTTCCTGATCGTGTTCGCGGTCCTCATCTTCCCCATCGTCTTCTCCTTCGTGGTCTCCCTCTTCGACTGGCCCCTCTCCGCGGGCGGAGGGGACCGGCGCTTCGTCGGGGCGGGGAACTACGTCGACCTGGTGCGGGACAAGGAGTTCTGGAACAGCCTGCGGCTCCAGCTGGGGTTCATCTTCATCGCAATACCGATCGAGATCGCCCTGGGCCTGGCCGCGGCCCTCCTTTTGAACCGGGAGTTCCGGGGCGGCCGGGTGATCCGGGCCCTCATCCTCCTGCCGGTGTTCTTCCTGCCCATCGTGTCCGGCATGACCTGGCGCTTCATGCTCCAGCCCCGGTACGGAGCCCTGAACAACTTCCTGCTGGCCCTGGGGGCCCCGGAGGTCACCTGGCTGGGGCACCCGACCTACGCCTACGCGGCGGTGATCGTCCAGGACGTCTGGCGGATGTGGCCCTTCGTCTTCATGCTCCTGTACGCGGGCCTCGTGGGCATCCCCGCGGACATCCTGGAGGCGGCGGAGATCGACGGCGCCACCTCGGGCAAGCGGCTTACCAAGATCATCCTGCCCTTGCTCTACCCCACCATCCTGACGGCCCTGCTTCTGCGCATCATCGACGCCCTGCGTGTCTTCAGCGAGGTCTACGTGATGACCGAGGGGGGCCCGGGCATGGCCACCACCCTCTTCAGCCTCTACACCCACCGACAGGCCTTCGGCTACATGAAGGTCGGAATGTCCAGCGCCATGGCCATCTTCCTGCTGGCCATATCGATCCTCTTCGCGGTCACCCTGGTCCGGAAGAACATGAGCCTGGAGAAGCTCGAGGAGCAGGGGGAAAACCGATGAGGCTGGCTACGCGCAAGAAAATCATCACCGCCGCGGTGGCCGTCTTCGCCCTGGCGGTCCTGGCCGTGGAGCTTTATCCCATCGCGATCACCCTGCTGAACGGTTTCCGCCGGGACATCGTGATCCTCTCGGGGCAGAAGCTGTCGCTCAAGCAGTTCACCGGGGCCAGCTACGCCCTGGTCTTCCAGAACCGCCAGCTCATGCAGGCCATGCGGAACTCCGTGATCGTGGGCCTTCTGTCCACAGCCCTCTCCGTGGGCGTCGGGGCCATGGCCGCCTACGGGCTGACCCGGTTTAAATTCCGGGGCAAGAACGCCCTGGCCTACAGCTTCCTGGTGTTCCGCATGCTTCCCCAGATGTCCCTGGTGGTTTCCCTGTACCTGATGTTCCGTACCGTGGGCATCCGGGACACCATCTTCGGCATCACCCTGGCCCACTCGAGCTTCAACGTCCCCTACGTGATCTGGATGCTCATTCCCTTCTTCACGGTGGTGGACAAGAGCTACGAGGAGGCCGCCATGGTGGACGGGTGCAGCCGCTGGGGCATGTTCCGCCTGATCTTCCTGCCCCTGGCAGCCCCGGGTCTCGTGGTGGCCGCGGTCTTCGCCTTCATCAACAGCTGGAACGAGTTCCTCTACGCCCTGATCCTGACGGGGGTGAACGCCCGGACCGCCCCGGTGGCCATCAGCAGCCTGATCGGCGGGGACACCCTGACCTGGGGCCAGATGTGCGCGGCCAGCACGGTCATGCTCATCCCGGTCTTCGTCTTCACCATCGGGATGCAGAAGTTCCTGATCCGCGGCGTGGCCGCGGGAGGCGTCAAGGGTTAGCCGGATCCCGGCAACGCGGGGCGTCGAAACCGAAAGACCCGTCCGGCGCCGCGGCAAAAAAGACCCGCGTTCCTTCCAGGAGCGCGGGTCCTCTTTTTCTGCCCTCTCAGTAATCGAAAGAAAAGACCGTCCGCTCCCGGTAGGCCCGTCCCGGCCCGTACACGCAGTCCGGAAAGGCGGGGCGGTTCGGGGCGTCCGGGAAGCCCTGGGTTTCCAGGCAGAACCCCGCGTGCTTGCCGTACAGGGCTCCCCGTTTGCCCGGGATCCCGTCCAGGAAGTTGCCCGTGTAGAACTGGACTCCCGGCTGGGTGGTCCGGACCTCCAGGGTCCTGCCGCTCCCGGGGTCGCTCACCCGGGCGCAGGGCCTCATCTCCCCGGGGGCTCCGTCCACCACGAAGCAGTGGTCGTAGCCTCCGCCCGCGGCCTCGAGGTCCCGGCCGATCGGCTTGGGAATCCGGAAATCGAAGGGGGTTCCCGCGACAGGGGCTAGTTCGCCTGTGGGTATGAGGGTCGCGTCCACGGGAAGATAGGCGGAGGCGTGGAGGGCCGCCTCCTGGTCCAGGATCGTGCCCCGGCCTTCCCCCGCCAGGTTGAAGTAGGCGTGGTTGGTGAGGTTGACCGGGCAGGGGGCATCCGCCTCGGCCTCGTAGAGGGCGGATACCTCGTTGTCCCCGGAAAGGCCGTAGGTCACCGCCGCCCGGAGGGTCCCCGGGTAGCCCTCGTCCCCGTCCGGGCTCGTATGGGAAAGGCGCAGGTAGACGCCCCCGCCTTCCCGATAGACCTCAGCCTTCCAGACGTGCTTGTCGAATCCCCGCAGGCCGCCGTGCAGGGAGTTGGGCCCGTTGTTCCGTGCCAGGACGTAGTCCTTCCCGCCCAGGCTGAACCGTCCCCCGGCGATCCGGTTGGCGTACCGTCCCACCGTGGAGCCGAAGAAGGGATGCTTCCGGGTGTAGGGTCCCAGGGTGGAGAATCCCAGGAGAACGTCGTCCCGGCCGGATCTCCCCGGTACAACCAGGGACACCAGGGTCGCCCCGTAGGCCGAGATCCCCAGGGCCAGGTCCGCGGACTTGAGGATGAAGAGGTCGACCTCCTCGCCGGTCGCCAGGGTGCCGAACCGCTTGCGCTCGAATTCCATGTCCGCTCCTTCATGGCCGGACGTCCGGCCGGCCGCCCGGACGCTAACCCTTCACCGCGCCCGCGGTGAGGCCCGCGATGATCTTGTTGTGCAGGAACACGTAGGCCAGGACGCTGGGCAGGATGGACAGGACGATGGCCGCGAACATCCCCGCGTAGTCCGTGATGAACTGGCTGGTGAAGAAACGGATGCCCAGCTGGATGGTCCGGGCGGAGATGCTGGAGGTCAGGAGCATGGCCATCAGGAACTCGTTCCAGGCGTAGATGAAGCAGAAGGTCCCCGCGGTCACCAGGCCGGACCGGGACAGGGGGAGGATCACCTTGGTGAAACGCTGGACGAAGGAACAGCCGTCGATGATGGCCGCCTCCTCCATCTCCTTCGGGATCGCCCGCATGAAGGAGGTCACCAGGAATATGGACACAGGCACGTTGATGGCAGCGTACACCAGCACCAGGGTGAACAGCTTGTCGTAGAGGCCGAAGCGGGTGACCAGGATGAAATACGGCACCATGAAGGCCAGGATGGGGACCAGCACTCCCGCCTCCAGGATCGTCCGCACCGTCTCCCGGCCCTTCCATACCTCCCGGGCCAGGACGAAGCCCGCCATCGAGGAGGCGATGAGGTTCAGGAAGACCGTCCCGACCGCAACGATCACCGAGTTGAGGAAGAGCCGGGGCAGATCGGCCATGGCCACTGCGTTGGCGTAGTTCTCGAAGTCCGGACGGGCGGGCAGGGAGAAGGGCGAGCTCTGGATCTCAAGGTTCGTCTTGAAGGAGTTCAGGACCAGCCAGAGAAGTGGCAGGAGGGCCACGGCCAGGAAGAAACCCAGTACGATCCATTTCGATGCCGTGCCCAGGACCGCAGCCGCGCGGGAGCGGCCGGCGCGAATGCGGGTCTTCATTGTCCGGCCTCCGACATGGGGTCCTTGTTGCCCAGGATCTTGCGTATGGCGACGATCACCACTGTCCCCAGGAGGATCAAAATCACCCCCGCGGCGCTGGCCTCGCTGTACCGGAGAGCGTCCATCTTGAGGAAGAGGTCGATGCCCATGGTGGTGGTGGAATAGGCGGGGCCTCCGCCGGTCATCAGGAAGGTGGCCTCGAAATGGCGCATCCCGTAGGCCATGGCCAGGGTGATGGAGGTGACCAGGGTGCCCCTGAGCATGGGCACCGTGATCCGGAATTCCTGTTGGAAGGCGCTGGCGCCGTCGATCTCCGCGGCCTCGTACAGCTCCCGGGGGATGTTCATGGCCGCGGCCAGGAGGATGATCATGAAGTACCCGATATACAGGACGCTCGAGACGATCACCGAAAGGAGCGCGGTGGAGGGATCCCCCAGGAAGTTGCGGGCCTCGAATCCGGCCAGTTCCAGGAGGCCGTTGAAGAACCCGTACTGGGGGTTGTACAGGGCGGACCACACCATGGCCAGGGCCACGGTGGAGATCACGTTCGGCAGGAAGTAGACCGTCCGCAGGATCTTCCAGCCCCGGGGACGCCGGGCCAGCAGGATCGCGACCAGGGCGGCCAGGGGCACCTGCACGAAGCCCGCGGCAAGGGCCCAGGTCACGTTGTTGCGGATGGCGAGCCGGAAGGTCTGATCCCCCAGGAGCCTTCCGAAGTTGCCCAGGCCGATGAAGCGCATGGCTCCGATTCCGCGCCACCGGGTGAGGCTCGCGAAGAGGGTGAACACGAAGGGGTAGAGGAAGAAGGCCGCGAAGAGCACCCCTACGGGTATCAGGAAGGCCGCGATCTTGAAGGCGGATCCTCCGCCCCTGTTCTTCATGCCCCACCTCCGCGGAAAGATCGACCGGCCTGTCCGGCTCGGGTCCGGGGCCGATCAAGCGCCCCGCGCCGATCCGATCCCGCCCCTCATTCTAGCGGCGGGCACCCGTTCCAGGCAAGGCCGGGGTGTACAACAAGCGACCTCCTCATCGGACCCCTCGAGTCAGAGGATCCGCCGCAGTTCCGCCAGATCCCGGATCTCGTAGGTCGGGCTCAGGCCCTCCTGCCTCTCGAGTCCCCGGGGATTGAACCAGCAGGTGTCGATCCCGAAGGCGGCGCCTCCCCGGATGTCGGACTCCAGGGAATCCCCTACCATGATCATCCGTCCCCGGTCGTTCCGGCCGGTCCGGCCGCAGGCGTACTCGAAGATCCGGGGGTCCGGTTTCGAGGCCCCCGCCTCCTCTGAGATCACCAGGTCCGTTATAAGGTCCCCGAGACCCGAAAGGGCCAGGCGGGAGCGCTGGACGTCCGCCAGGCCGTTGGTCACCATCGCCAGGAGGTACCTCTCCGCCAGGTAGCCGCAGATCTCCCGGGCACCGGGAAGCAGGTCGGCCCCCAGGGAGAGTTCCTCCACGTAGGCCGCGCCCACGGCTGAGGGATCGAGGCGGTCTCCGGTCTCCTCGAAGAGCAGGCGGAACCTCTCGACCCGCAGGGTCGCCTGGTCCGTCCCTCCCCGCTCCAGAAGCCTCCACTGCTCCCGGTTGATGCGCCGGTAGGCGGCCCGGAGTTCCGGGGTGTCCGCCAGGCCGAATCGGGCGCAGGTCCGGGAAAAGGCGCGTTCCTCCGCCCGGGGGTAGTCGAAGAGGGTGTCGTCGGCGTCGATGAACACCGTATCGTAGCGTCGGTTCATGGTAGCCATCCTATCACGCGGCCGCGGGCCGGCGGGAGAGCCGGGAATCGACCGCCAGCCCCGCCAGGACGATGCCCGTTCCGAGGAGCTTGCGAATGTCGAGGGTCCCCTGACCCGCCCAGTCCAGGATAACCCCCGCCACTGCCTGTCCGGAAAAGAGGAGGATCGTCGCGGTGAAGGCCGGGATCCTGGGGAAGACGAAGTTCATGGTCGCCACGACGGCCACCCCCGAAAGGCCCCCGCCCAGGGCCAGGAGGGGACCCGCGTCCAGGACCGCCCGGGCCGAGTCCGCCGCGGGAAGTCCGATGAAGACCGCCACCACGGCGGTACCCGCCAGGCCGGTCAGGTAGTTCCACCGGGCGCTTCGCAAGACCCCGCGCCGCCGGCCCAGCTCTGAGTTGAGGATGAAGGAGATTCCCGGGAGGATCCCCGCGGCCAGGGCCACGGGCACGGCTGCCCATCGGATCTCCCCGCCCCACCCCAGGACCGCCGTTCCCGCGGCGGCCAGGGCTATACCCGGCAGGCGGTCCGCGGTCAGGGCGTACTTCCGCCTTCCCAGGAATCCCGTCCCGTCGGCGAAGAGGGAAAAGCCCGCCTGGCCCAGCAGGGAGAGCGCGACCGCCAGGGAGGCGCTCAGGGTCGAGAATGCGTAGTTGCAGGCGAAGATCGTCCCGACCCCGAAGAGCCCTCCCAGGTAGAACCGGAGCGGAACCCTGCCCGGATCGGAAGGCTCTCTCCGCGCCAGGGTCAGGACCGTCACCGCCGCCAGGCCGACCGCGTGTACGGCCACCGCGGCGGCCGGATATCCGGCCGCCGCGGACAGCCGGCTGTTCACTGAGTTCATGAGGGTGATCAGGATTCCCGTAAAGGCCGCCAGGATCGAGAACATCTCGGCACCTCCTTTCCAGGCATGGAGTATCACGGTAGAATGGGTTCTACAGATAGGACATATGTCCTATTTGTTTGAAAATTCCCGGGGAAAGACGTCCCAAGGTTCGGACCACCGGTAACGATCGTGGAGGCGGACATGGAGGAAACGGGAGGCTTCGCCGTATGCTGGGGCCTGGACCGCATCCTTCCCCGGGACATGCTGGAAGCCTTGAAGCCCGTCCGGCACGGCCCCGGCCGGCCCATCGTGCGGTCCGGGGATCCCGCCCGGGACCTCCTCTTTTTCGTGGAGGGCCGGGCCAAGGCCTTCAGCATCCTGGAAAACGGCCGGGGGATCTTGGCCGCCTTCTACCGCCCCCTGGAGGTCCTGGGGGAGCTGGAGCTCTTCACGGCCGACACCTACGCCCTGACCGTGGAGGCCTTGACGGACACCGTATGCCTGGCCCTCCCCTCGGCGCTCGTCCGGGACTCCGCGGACCGGGCCGGCCGCCTACTGGCCTTCCTCTGCGAACGCCTGGGGCGCAAGCTGGGGGAACGCGCCCAAGCCGAGTCCGTCAACCTCCGCTACCCCGTGGAAGCGCGTCTGGCCAGTTACCTCCTGGCCGCTTCGGACCCCGCGGGCCGAATCGTGGGCACCGACGACCTGGGGGAGCTGGCGGACTTCATCGGGGCCAGCTACCGTCAGCTGGCCCGGGCGGTGCGGCGTCTTCGGGACCTGGATATCCTGGACGGCACCCGGGGGCGGATCCGGATCCTGGACCGCGGACGGCTGGAGCCCCGGGCCGGGGACCGCTACGACCGGTAATCTTGCGCC
>JBGSPT010000316.1:0-13138 GCA_041738475.1 Treponematales bacterium | reverse complement strand
GACCGGCGCGATTGTCGTGCGCGGCTTTTCGCCGCGCGGGTTCCAAGGTCGCCGCCCGTTCATCTCGCGCCCGTTGGGCGCTCCGTGTACGACCGGCGCGATTGTCGTGTCCGCCCGAGGCGGACCAGGATGTAGCGCTCGTTCGATTCGCGATCCCGGGTTGGGGGCGCTCATCGTACGACCGGCGCGATTGTCGTGCGCGGCTTTTCGCCGCGCGGGTTCCAAGGTCGCGGTCGTTTGTCTCGAGTCCTTCGGACTCTCGCCATACGACCGGCGCAACTCGTTGTACTCTCGAGAAAATACCGAGAAACCCCGCGGCCTGTCAAGGCGGACCCAGGGGAAGCCAAACCGTTCCGTAGGGGGGCAGGTCCAGGCGGCCCGGTACGCCGTACCCGGAGACCTCCTCTCCCGAGATCGGGTCGTAGGGCTTTCCAGGGGTACCCAGGTCCTCAGCCGTTTCGAAGCGGGCGGGCCGGGAACTCACATTGACCGCGCACAGGAGGCGCTTTCCGGGTCCCCCGCGGAGAATCGCGAATACCGGACCTTCCCGGGAGAGTACCCGGGAAGGGGTTCCCGGAGCGAGGGCGGGTTCCCGGCCCCGGTGCCCGTAGAGGGAGCGAAAGGCGACGAGGCACCGGGAAGCCCTGCTTCCGGGGTCCCCGAGATCCGACTCCACATCCTTAAGCTCCAGGATCCGGCGGTTGATCGCCCGGTTGTACCCCCGGACCGCGGGTCCTTCTTTCCAATTCGGCGTGCCCAGGATGCTGTGGATATAGACCGCCGGCATTCCGTCCAGGGATGCCGCGATCGCGTGGCTTGCCAGGTGGGCCCGAATCCGCAGGTCCTCGGGCAGTGCGGGATCCGCGACGGCGTCGAACCAGGAGGCGTTCAACTCGTAGGGGATCGGCCCCTCCGGGGCGGCCTTGTAGGAGATCAGGCATCCCCGCCGGACTTCCGTTTCCAGGGTCTCCCGGAAATCCCCTTCGTCCACGAGCCCCCGTACCGGAGTAAGCCCGATACCGTCGTGGGAAGCCAGGAAATTGAGGAAGGAGCAGCCCGGAGGAACCCGGAGATCCCGGGCCCAGGCGGAAAGCCGGCTCGCGTCGCCGACGACGAAGGAGTGCATCGTGAGGGGCGGCAGGGCGAAATTGTAGACCATGTGAGCCTCGTCTCCGGATCCGAAATAGGAGATGTTCTCCGGATGGGGCACGTTGGTCTCCGATAGCAGCCGCACGTCCAAGCCCAGGACGTCCACGACGGCCCGGAACAGCTTCACGACCGCGTGCGTGCGGGGATGGTGCAGGCAGGGATGGCCGTCCTCCTTCCAGAGGTAGGCGATGGCGTCCATTCGCACGATCCGGGCGCCCTTCTCCACGTAGTCCAGGAACACGTCCAGCATCTCCGCAAGCACCGCGGGGTTCGAGAAATCCAGGTCGACCTGATCCGCGCTGAAGGTCGTCCAGACGTTCACTCCGGACCCGTCCGCCCGAACATAGGGGGTCAAAAGGGGATGGGTCCTCGGGCGCACTACGTTCGACGCGTCGTACCCCTCCGGCCGTGTCAGGAACCACCCCTCGTACCTCGGATCTCCCTTCAGGAATCCCTGGAACCAGGTTCCCCGGGAACTCGCGTGGTTGATCACGAGATCGAAAGCCAGCCGGAACTTCCCGCCCAGGGCTCGTACGTCTTCCCAGCCCCCCAGTGCCGGGTCCACGACCCGGTAGTCCATCACGGAAAAACCGTCGTCCGAGGAGAAAGGAAAAAAGGGAAGGATATGGACATAGGAAACGGTTCCGGACAGCCGGGTCCCGGCGAACTGTCCCAGGGCGGCCAGGGGGCTTTCCCCTTCCCTCCCGTTCAAGGTGTTACCGTAGGTTATCAGGAAGACATCCCCCTCGGTCAGCGGATTCGGTTCACCCGCTCCTCGGAGTGCTCCGGATTTCCGGAGTCCTTCTCTCCGGTGCTCCATGACCTCCCGGACAAGCGCCCTTGCCTCCCCTTCCTTTCCGGCATCGGAGTACAGGTACCCGATCAGCTCTTCCACCCTTTCGAAATCGTCCATACGCCTTCCTTTGGATACTTCTACCCTACATCGTACTACTATCGGAGAAGGATTGGAAATCAATATTGACTATATATTGTTTTATATATATTATTGGTCGTAAAGCTGGAGGCGACGGTGGCAAACGAAGGCAAGGCGAAAAAGATCCTGATTATCGGAGGAGTCGCGGCGGGCGCCACTGCCGCGGCCCGAGCCCGGCGTTTGGACGAGTCCGCGGAGATCAGCATCGTGGAAAAGGGTCGGTATGTATCCTTCGCGAACTGCGGGCTCCCGTATTTCATATCCCGGGATATTCCGAAGCGGTCTTCCCTGATCCTCCAGACCCCCGAAGGGTTTTTCTCGAGGTATCGCGTCCAGGTCGTTCTCCAGACCGAAGCCCTGTCCATCGACCGGACGGCCAAGACGGTCCATATCCGGGGTCCCGAGGGCGAGTCCGACCTGCCCTACGACTCACTGATCCTGGCACAGGGAGGCACCCCGATCTTCCCCCCCATCCGGGGCTTGGATTCTCCGAACGTATTCCGCCTGTGGACCATTCCGGACATGGACGGGGTCCATAAATTTCTGGAGACCGAAAAACCCTCCAGCGCCGTGGTCATCGGAGGAGGCTTCATCGGCCTCGAGGCGGCTGAAGCCTTCGTCAAACGCGGTCTTTCCACCTCCATCGTGGAACTGACCGAGACGCTCATGCCCCCGGCGGATCCCGAATTCGGCCGCCTGATCCGCGCTTCCTACGAAGCCGCGGGAGCCCGGGTCTTCACGGGCCGATCCGTCCGGTCCGTGGACTCCGCCGCGGGCACGATCAGCCTCGACGACGGGACGGAAGTCCCGGCGGGCATCGTCCTGGTGTCCGCGGGAGTACGTCCCAACACGGAACTGGCCAAGGCCGCGGGCCTGGAGATAGGCGCGTCCGGGGGCGTGTCCGTGGACGAGAGCCTCCGAACCAGCGATCCCGATATCTGGGCAGCCGGGGATATGGCGGAGATATCCTTCCGGGTAGGGGGACGACGACTCCGGGTACCCCTGGCGGGCCCCGCCAACCGGCAAGGACGAATCGCCGCGACGAACGCCCTGGGCGGTTCGATGACCTACAGGGGCGCTCTCGGCTCCAGCGTCTTCAAGTCCATGGAGGACACCTTCGCCATGACGGGGCTTTCGGAGAAAGCCGCCCGGGCCGCGGGATATGATGTCGGAACGTCCACGGTCTCCAAGGCCCATCATGTGACCTACTACCCCGGATACGAGGACCTCTACCTGAAGATCGTCTACGACCGCTCGGACGGCCGGCTCCTGGGCGGACAGGCCTATGGTCGGGAAGGCGCGGACAAACGGATCGACGCCCTGGCCGCCGCCTTGGCGGGTGGACTGACCGTGGACGACCTTGCCGACCTGGACCTTGCATACGCCCCGCCCTACAACTCCGCCAACGATCCCCTCAACATGGCCGCCTACGCGGCCCAGAACGACCTGTCCGGCTATTCTCCCTCCCGATCCGCCGGACAGGCCGCGAAAGCGATCGCGGGAGGTGAGGTTCTCCTCTTGGACGTGCGCACCTACGGAGAGTTTTCGAAGGGCTCCCTCCGGGACACCCTGCATCTTCCTGTGGACGAACTCCGGGACCGTCTGGAGGAGCTGCCGAAGGACCGGGACATCCTGCTCCTTTCCAAGGCGGGGTTCGAGAGCCATGTGGCTCTGCGGCAGCTGCGTCAGCTGGGATTCGAGCGGGTGTGGAATATTTCGGGCGGCATGGCCGCCCTGTCGCTGGAACCGGGACTTCCCTGGGCGGAATGACCGGAACTCGGAATCGATTCTTCATAAGGAGAAGAACATGGCCAATCTAGTGCATGAAAAGATCAAGACCGGAGCCTTCATCCTCGACGTGCGCACCCTTGAGGAGTTCGACGACGAGCACTATCCGAACGCGATCTGCATCCCCGTCAACGAGCTTCCCTACCGCCTCGCTGAGATCCCCAAGGACAGGAGCGTCATCGTCTACTGCGCGACCGGCGCACGCAGCGCCTACGCTGCCCGCATCCTCAAGGCTTCTGGCTATTCCGACGTGGTCAACGCGGGAGGTCTGTACGATCTCCCCGAGGCCGTATAGCGGCGAGTTTCCTTTTCAGCCGTCGGATGCGGAGCTCCAGGGCCTCCTGCAGTTCCGCGTCCCCGGCGAACTCTCCGGCGGCCAGGGCCGCCTCGAGTCCCGCCCGGGGATCCCGGAGCCTGTGCTCTGCGTCCTTGGCCTTCTCGGTCCAGGAACGCCAGGACGGTGACAGAGCTCCAAGAATGCGGCGGTATTCGTCCAGGCATTCATCCCTGCGATAGCCCTTTAACAGCATCCAGCCCGCCCTCTCGTCTCCCTCCGCGAAGGCCCGCTCCAGGGCGGCACGCCCTTTTGCCGGTTCCAGCCTGAGCCAGAGCGCCCCCAGGGCGGTCCGATCGCAGTCCCGGGCTTCTACGGGATCCTCATGGGCCCGGGCGCACTCCGCGGCGACCGCGGCCAGGGATTCCAGGTCGACGGCGTTGTGCTCCAGGACTGCTTCCATCTGGGGATGGAAGCCCTTCTTGGAGTACTCGAACCAGATCTCCGGGATCCGAGCCCCGGGCACGTCCAGGGTGCGGCGCTTTCCCAGCAGGAGGGCTTCCACGGTTCCCAGGGTGCAGTCCGGAAACCGCTTCCGCCAGAGCCTGCGGACGGCGGGAAGGAAATCCGCGTGGGGCCGCCGGAGCCATTCTTTCCGGTTCAGCACGAAGCGTGTGCGCAGGAGGGGTTCGTCGAAGGAGCGGCCGTTGTACGAAGCGAGCACGGTATCGCAGCCCAGTTCCCCCGACACCAGGTCCAGAAAATCGCCCTCCCCGGGGTAGTCGGTCAAAAGGAATTGCCGGATCTGAAAGCCGTCCGCCGGGTCACCCGGGACGACCCGCCCGAAACCCGCCAGGAAGGCGACCGTCCCCGCACCCCCGGACAGTCCCGTGGTTTCCAGGTCCAGGTACAGGAGGCGGGACGCGGGAAACCGACGGAGATCCGAGCCGTCCTGGACACGGCTTCCCCGGGTCCCAGGATTCTCGAATCCCGGCGTACCCGGGAGATACGGCCGCAGGTCAAGGACTTCCGGGAGCGGATTGGGCCTGCGAAGGGTCCGGGAAAGAACGAAGGGCGCCGTGCGGACCCAGCCGGGCAGGTGTTCGGAAGGAGCGTCGACATCCGGGGCGGGCTTCTCACCCGGGGGAACCGTTTCCCCATAGATCCCCCGGACCGAACGGGCGAGCTCCCGCGCCCGAGCCAGCCGCGATTTCAGGGTATCTGCCATGCTCCTAACCGGATGCCGCCGCCAGGAGCCGTTTCACCCCTTCCTTCACGTCCGGTCCCTTCAACGCCGTCCGTCCGTCGGAAAAGTCCACCCCGATGCAGGAGGGGCAGCCGCCCGTACAAGGACAGATCTCGACCGCGTTCAAGGCCGCCCCGAGCACCCTGGGGAGGATCTCCTTGAGCGCCTCCGCGAGCCCCGTACCGCCCGGGTATTTGTCGTACAGGTAGAGGGCGGGGACCCCGAAATGGTCATCCCGGACCCGTTCCGCCCCGCCGATATCCCTGGGATCGCACATGAGAAAGGCCGGGGCGATCCGCCGGACCAGGTAGGACATCCCGGAAAGCAGGGCGGCCCGGAAGGCCACGTCCCTTCGTTCGAGCTCCGTCCCCGCGGGGGATCCGGGTTTGAACAGCAGGGCCAGGCTTCGGGTCTGCATCTCCTCCGGCGGAAGGTGGATATCCCCGTACCCCACGTTTTCGTGGGTATGGAACCGGAGTTTCTTGAATTTCTCCGCCTCGGAGCGGACCAGGATGTCCGTCAGTACCCAGGAGGCGTTGCCCGAATCCCCCCGGGCGTCCTCGGACAGCACTTTTATATCCGTCTTGACCACCGCGTCCGTGTAGTAGTTGACCTCCCGCTCCTCCACCTTGCACAGCCTGTTTTCCAGGTCCAGCTTGAGCACCGTGTACTGTCGGCCCCGGTGTATGTACACCGCGTCGTCGTAGATGAGTTCCTTGGCGCTCGGGCGGTCCATCTCGCCGATCACCCGGTTCCGCCCCTCCGTGGCGTCCACGATCACGACGTTGTCCGACGCCGCGGAGCGGAGGGAAACCGCCTCGCTGGGATAGCCCGCGGAGGACCAGTGCCAGCGGTCCCCGGCCTTCCGGACGATGCCGTCCTCCGCCAGAAAGGCCAGGGCTTCGCCGGCGTCCTGGCCGAAGGGCTCCCCCTCCCCGAAGGGCAGTTCGAAGGCCGCGCATTTCACGTGATCCATGTACACGTAGGGATTCGCGGGATCCACGCGCCCGGACTCCGGGGATACTCCGAGGAAATACTCCGGGTGGGCGATGATGTACTGATCCAGGGGGCTCGAGGAGGCGACGAAGAAGGCCGCGGACAGGCCCGTTCGTCGCCCCGCCCTCCCGGACTGCTGCCAGAAGCTCGCGAAGCTGCCGGGAAACCCCGCGATGATGGCCGCGTCCAGTCCGCCTATGTCGATCCCCAGCTCCAGGGCGTTGGTGGACACGACTCCGTGGACGGTCCCTTCCCGCAGCCCTTTTTCGATGGCCCTCCGCTCGGTGGGCAGAAGCCCGGACCGGTAGGGCTCCACGACGATCCCCGCGTTGTCGGTGTAGAGGTTCCGGAGTTCCTGGTTGATGTATCCGGCGATCAGCTCCACCCGTAGACGGGACCGGGCGAAGAGTATGGTCTTGACCCCGGCGCGGAGAAGCTTGACCGCCAGTTTCTGGGATTCCGTAGCCGTGCTCTTCCGGATCCCCTGCACGGGATCCACCAGGGGCGGGTTGTAGAGCACCACGAGCTTTTCCGCCCTGGGGGCTCCGTTTTCGGTGACCGCCTCGACGGGTTCCTCGACCAGCAGTTCCGCGAGCTCCCGGGGATTCCCGATGGTCGCGGAGCAGAGGATAAACGAGGGTTTCGAGCCGTAAAATGCCGCGATCCGCTTGAGCCTGCGGATCACGTTGGCCACGTGGCTGCCGAAGATACCCCGGTACCCGTGCATCTCGTCCACCACCACGTACCGCAGGCCCGAGAAGAACCGCGACCACTTGGCGTGATTGGGCAGGACTCCGGAATGGAGCATGTCGGGATTCGTGATGACGATGCGTCCCGTATCCCGGGCGGAAATCCGCACCGAGCTCGGGGTATCTCCGTCGTAGGTGGCGATCTTGACGGGCAGGTCGCCGCCCAAGGCCACCTCGTTCAACTCGGCCTGCTGGTCCTGGGAGAGGGCCTTGGTAGGGAACAGGTACAGGGCCCGGGCCGAGGGATCCTCCAGGAGGGCCTGAACCACCGGGAGGTTGTAGCAGAGAGTCTTGCCGCTGGCCGTCGGGGTGACCACGACGAAGTTGCGGCCGGCCCTGGCCAGGTCCCAGGATGCGCGCTGGTGGGTATACAGGCGATGGATGCCCTTGCGTACCAGGGCTTCCGCCAGGCGGCCGTCCATGTCCGGAGGCAGGGACTCGTAGGAGCCCGGGGCTTCGGGAAGCCGCTCGACCCGGGCGACGCAGGGAGCGATGTCGGGATCCTCGAGAATTCTCTCGAATACCCGGATGGCGGGATCGGGGTTCATGATTTATACTATCATAGGCGGGGATCGATAGAAACGAAAACCGGATATGGAAAGGAGTCCATCGTGTCCAAGGTATTGTCCATCGTTTTGGGAGGCGGGAAGGGAACCAGGCTGTATCCTCTCACGAAGGACCGCTCCAAGCCGGCCGTGCCGTTTGGGGGCAAGTACCGGATCGTGGACATCCCCATATCCAACTGCATCAACGCGGGCTTCAAACAGATCTACGTGCTCACCCAGTTCAACTCCGCCTCCCTCCACCTCCACGTGGCCCGGACGTACATCTTCGACGACTTTTCCGAAGGCTTCGTGGAAATTATGGCGGCCGAGCAGACCCTCACCCATTCGGGTTGGTACGAAGGAACCGCGGACGCGGTGCGCAAGAACTTCATCCACTTCCGCACCCAGAATCCCACCCATTACCTGATCGTCTCCGGCGACCAGCTGTACCGCATGGATCTGGACGACATGTACCGCAAGCACGTCGAGTCGGGCTGCAGCCTCACCATCGCCTGCACGACCGTGACCCGGGAGGCGGCCTCGGCCCTGGGCATCATGAAGGTGGACAAGGACCACCGGATCGTCGAGTTTCAGGAAAAGCCGGGCCCCGTGAAGGACATCTCGGACTATAAGATCCCCCAGGAACTCATGGAGGACCGAAGGTCCGGCGGAAAAGTCTACCTCGGATCCATGGGCATCTACATCTTCGACGCGAGCCTCATGGAATCCAGTCTGGACAACGACCTCATGGATTTCGGCAAGGAAGTCATCCCCAAGGTGCTGTCCGAAAACCCCGTGAACGCCTATATCTTCAACGGCTATTGGGAGGACATCGGCACGATCCGCAATTTCTACGACGCCAATCTCGACCTGACCGAGATCAACCCCCCCTTCAACTTTTACGAGGAGCAGAAGCCGATCTTCACACACCGACGCAACCTGCCCGCCTCCAAGATCAATTACTGCACCCTGGACCGGACCCTCACGGCGGACGGCTGCATCATCACCAACGCAAGCCTGTCCCGCTCAATCGTCGGCATCCGGACCATCATCGAAACCGGGGCCAACCTGGACGGCACCATCTGCATGGGCGCGGACTACTATGAATCCGACGAGCAGAAGGCGGAAAACGCCCGGAAGGGCATCCCGAATATCGGCATCGGCCACGGGTGCATCCTGAAAGGCGTCATCGTGGACAAGAACGCAAGGATCGGGGAGAACTGCCGGATCGGCATCGACTCGGGTGAGCGTAAAGACGGGGAATACCAGGCGTGGTACGTGGTCGACGGGGTCATCGTGATTCCCAAGAACGCTGTCATCCCCCCGGGTACCGTGATCTAGCCGCCCGGCCATGGGGAATCCGGACTGCGTGCTTTTAGTCGTGGACCTTCAGAGGTACTACATGGACCCGGATTCATCCTTTCGCGCCTGGACCGAGTACCATGCGCCCGGCGCCCTGGCGTACATCGAAGGCCGCATCCGGAACTCCGTGATTCCGGCGGTGTCCAGGCTCAAGTCCGCATGTGCGGATCGGGGCTGGCCGACGGCGTATCTGAGGCTCTGCGGGCGGAAGGAAAGCCGCTCGGATCTCCATAGGATCTTCCGGCAGGCCCATCGCAAAGCGGAGTCCGAGGGATTTCCGGGTCTGTATCCGCTTTCCTCGGATCCCTTCGCGGACATCCTAGACGAAACCCCGCCCGGCCTCGGAGACCCGGTCTTCGACAAGACCACCTTCAGCGGCTTCGCCTCCGGCGGCCTGGCCTCCTGGCTTGAAAAAGTGCGGCCCCGATCCGTCGCCTTCGCCGGCCTGGCGACCAGCCAGTGCGTCGATACCACCGCCCGGGACGCATCGGACCGGGGCTACGGGGTCATTCATATCGAGGATGCCCAGGCGGACTACGGTCCGGACGAGCACTACGCCTCCCTCTTCGCGTCCCGGGGTGTCTGCGGAGGAACGATCCTGTCCAGCGAGGAGTTCTGCCGGGATCCGGAGAAAGCCGTCCGTTCGTCCCTGGACCTCGATCCGGGATAGAAAGCCGACGAGGCGAAGCGGTCTCTCCGGTCCCGGCGGCGGCCCGGGCGGAGGAGCGGTTTCAGGCGCTCGGCGCTAAGACCCGGTAAGCCAAAACCGCGCTCCGACCGGGTGCGCCCTCCTGCGGGCTCAGCAAACGCAGCCGAAGCGCTCGATGGCGAACATGGTATCGTGATCGGCCCGGAGGGCTACGATCCGTACGAGATGATTCTTCTCCTCCCGTACCAGGTCCTCGAAGATCTTCCGGACGGTCTTGTCCTTGGCCTGCCCCGCGAGCTCCCCGTAGAGCAGGATCGAACTGCGTTCGGCCCGTATGGCTATTGCGTAGATATCCTCCACGGTTTTCGGAGATTCCGCGCCCGGTACCGCCCCCCGGGCGGACTCGAACAGGCCTCCCCGCACCACCGCGTCAAGGTAATCGCTCACTTCCGCCGTGGCGAACATCTCCCCGGATCCCTTTTTTTCGGCCTTTTCACGCAGCCGGCGGAAGGCGGAGGCATGTTTGGATTCTTCGGCAGCCAGACCTTCCAGGAAGCCTTTTTCCGGGCCCTCCGCGAACATCCGGGCCGCGTTCGAATAGAAGGCGGCCCCTTCCTCCTCCGAACGGATCGCGAAATCGAACACGCTCACTTGGGTTTGCGGCATCCGCGCCTCCCTTATACCAGGAAAGTTTCGCACTTGCGGCGGACCATGTCAACGAATCCGGATCGAGGTTCCGTTTCCCCGTCGAGCCCTGACCCCGGACTCCCCTGTCTCCTTCTGCCTCCCGACCGGCCGGCCCGCTATCGGATGTCCAGGAATACCGCGGAATCGGGCTCCCTTCCCCTCAGGTTTCCGGCGACGATATACCAGGTTCCCGCTTCGGTCCAATACTCGAAGGCATCATCCACTCCCAGCTCTCCCACGTTGGAATGCCGCTCGGCCCCTGCCGCGTCGAATACGGCTACGAGCATCCTTTCCTCTCCGTCGGACCGCAGGGCGAAGGATCTCTTGCCCGCCTCCCGGACATCGTACCGGAACACGGTGAACCGATAATCCGGGGACGGTACGGCCCCCGGAACATAGGGCCTCCAGGTCAATAGGATCGGGGATCCGGATTCGGAGTAGTGCTCGAGGCGCCCGGCGATCCGCTCCGCTACGGCGGGTTCCGGCCGGACCGGGGATTCGAGATCCGGAACCGCCGGCGGGAACTCCGCGCCTATGGAGCGGAGAGTTCCGTCCCGCATCCGGCAATACAGGCGCCCCGGCGCGATATACAGCCCGTCCAGGGGGCCGGGAATCCCGACACGCTCGACCAATTCCCCGGTTCCGGAATCCCAGGACTCCAGCCCTTCAGGGCTCGCCAGAAATAGCCTGCCTTCTCCCGCAGCCAGCCTCGGCGAGAAACCCGGGAGGCGCCCCCGATCCACGTCCTGGCCGGACGCCGATCCCGCGGTCCAGAGGGGCACTCCGTCGCGAACCCCAAAGGCACCCGGGCCGCCTTCACGGCCCGCGATGTACCAGCGTTCTCCGTCGCAGGCGACGGCGGATCCCATCCCGGCCGGGATACCGTAGAGATCCTCCCCGGTCCTCGAATCCAGGACCCGCAGAGTACCCTCCCGGTCCTGGAACGCGAACATGTGACGCGCCGTCCACAGGATCGAGGGATCCGAAGGGGCTCTGTCCCCGCTCCAGAGGAATTCGAGGCTCGGGAACCCCAGGCCGGCGATCCCCGCGGATCTGGCCACCACGAGGACGTCGGCAATCGCCGCCGGTTTTCCGGTCAAGGGCATGCCCAGGTCGCGACGGGCCCTCAGGGATCCGTCCGCCGCGGACAGCACCGTGATCCCGCCCTCCGAGGACACGCATATCAGGCTTCCGGCTCCGGCCAGGATCCAATCCGGCACCATGCCCGTGGAGACGGCCCATGCCTCGGTCCCGATCGCGGCGCCCGCATCCGAGGACAGGATCAGGGGATAGGCCCGCACCACGCCCGTCGGATCCGCCGCGTACAGATTCGACGAATCCGCGGCGACGGCTACAACGGGCCCCTTGATCTCCGGTTTTTCCCAGGGATCCGTCCCCCCGAGTCCCCCATGATAGAGATGGAGATTCCCGACGCTGTCCGATACCAGGAGATCCCGGCCTATCGGAAGGACATCCGAAAACCCCGCGCCGGATCCGATGGGATAATCGGTGAACAGATCCAGACGATCGGGCCCCGGGTGGGGGAACCATCCGGATCTGTCCTCGGAATTCGGCCTTTGAACCGGGGCGTCCGGATCTTCCGCTCCCCCGATTCCGCCGGTCCTGCCGCAGGAGGCGGACGCCAATGCCGCCGCTACAAGGAGGATCCGGAACGCCGCCGCAGACGCCTTTCCGGGGAAACGTTCTGCCCTCACCGGGTCCCCTCCCCGTCCCTGTACACCGTGATCGAGCGCCTGACCGCTTCCAGGCTAAGGAACGCCTCTTCCCAGAGAGCGCGGACCCCGGACTTCCCCCCCGCCCGAGCGAGGGCTCCCTCGACCGCGGCGGCGTCGACCGTTCCCAGGCACCGGGCCTCGAAGACCCCCGTGAGATATCCCAGGGCGGGAGGCATCAGGTACGCCGGGGCCACGCCGAACGTCCGGACGGCTTCCCGGAACAGTCCCTGGACGTATACGGACAGGGTCGCGATTGCCGACGGGGACAGCGCTTCGGCAGAGTCGAACGCTTCCAGGGGGATCGAAGCGTCCGGGGAAAGAGTGTCCACCCCGGACGGGCGAGGGAGGGACCCGGCGATCAGGCCCAGTTCGAGTCCGGAAAGGGATGCTCCGGGCTTCCCGGAGACCTCGGCCAGGAGCCCCTCCAGGGCGGAACGGACCGCAGATGGAGGCAGATAGGATCGCACGCCTTCGGGGCTTACGGCGGCGGCCCGGATCTCGGCGAATCCGGACAAACCCGGCGCTTCCTCGATCTCCACTCGATGGCCGAGTCCGGCGGAGTGCCGGGACAGGGAGGATTCCAGGTCCGAGGCCAGGCGGTCCCGGGCCCCGGACAGGGCCGCCCGTATGCTCCGGGGAGCCTTCTCG
Source organism: Treponematales bacterium (assembly GCA_041738475.1). Lineage (GTDB taxonomy): Bacteria > Spirochaetota > Spirochaetia > Treponematales > UBA12059 > JAAYUR01. The sequence goes on along the minus strand of JBGSPT010000316.1, from coordinate 375 downwards.
GACCGCAGGACCAGCCTGAGGGCGGGGTCCGTCATGAGGAACAGCAGGTCTATCCCCTCGGAACCGGAGGCGATCTCCCGTTCCAGCTCCGCGAGGGCGATGGAAACGGCCATGGAGGCTCCGGAGCCCGATGAGCCGGGATCCGCGGACCAGAATGCCCCGGGAGCGCAGCGCAGGAACGCCTCCGCGATTCCAGGGGAGATTCCCCTGTTCCGTTCCCATAGGGCGCGCTCCTCGGGCGAAAGTCCCGCCAGGAAGGCCGGCAGAAGCCGGAATCCCGGAATCGCCGAGGATTCCGGTATGCCGGACAGGATTTCGGGATCCAGAAGGGACAGAGCCCGGGCCGCGCGCCCAGCCGCCTCGCCTTCCGCTTCC
>JBGSPT010000293.1:0-2520 GCA_041738475.1 Treponematales bacterium | reverse complement strand
GCCAGCGCCTGAGGCGCCGCGGGGTGACCCGGGACTTCCCGGCGGTCTGGTCCGACGAGCCCCCCGTCCCGCCCGCCCTCCCGGAGGACGGGTCTAGGCCGGGGGATGTTTCCGACGGAATCCGGATCCGGGCGGTCCAGGGCTCGGGCCCCTTCGTGCCCCAGGCCGCGGGCCACATCCTGGCCAGCGTCGCGGTCCGGGCGATCCTTGGCCTGCTTTAGTCCCAACTCGCCAGGTAGGCTTCCTGATCCTTGGTCAGGGTGTCGATGGAGATACCCGTCGCTGCCAGCTTCAGGGAGGCCACCCGCCGGTCCACCTCCCCGGGCACGGGATGCACGATCTTCGAAAGCCCGGCTCCCTTTTCCAAGCCGTAGGCCAGACAGAGGAGCTGGAGGGAGAACGAAAGGTCCATGATCTCCGCGGGATGGCCGTCCCCGCAGGCCAGGTTGACCAGGCGGCCCTCTCCCAAAACGTAGACCTTCCGCCCCGTCGGGAGCTCGTACTCCCGGACGTTGGGCCGGACCTCCCGGAAGCCCCGGGCGTAGGAAGCGAGCTCCCGCATCTGGACCTCCACGTCGAAGTGCCCGGCGTTGCACAGGACGCAGCCCTCCTTCAGGAGGCCGAAGTGCCGGGCGTCGACGATGTTCGTGTTCCCCGTGGCGGTCACGAAGAAGTCCCCCAGGGCCGCGGCCTTTTCCATGGGCAGGACCTGGAAGCCGTCGAAGTACGCCTCCATGGCCTTGATGGGATCCACCTCGGTGACCACGACGTTGGCGCCCAACCCGCGTGCCCGGAGGGCCAAGCCCCGGCCGCACCAGCCGAAGCCCGCCACCACGACGGTCTTTCCGCAGACCGTCAAGTTCGTGGTCCGCATGATCCCGTCCCAGCTGGACTGCCCGGTGCCGTAGCGGTTGTCGAAGAGGCTCTTGGACTGGGCGTCGTTCACGGCGATGGCCGGGGCGGGGAGCTTTCCCTCCCGGGCCAGGGCCCGGAGCCGCTGGAGCCCCGTGGTGGTCTCCTCGGTGATAGCCTTGACCTTGGATTTCCCGCCCCGGCGGGCCAGGGTCACGGTCAGGTCGCCCCCGTCGTCCAGGACCAGGTCGGGGTCGATGGCCAGGACCTCGGCGATGCAGCCCTCCTGGTCCTCCGGGGAGATCCCGTGCCAGGCGAAGACCCCGGCTCCGGTCCGGGCCAGGGCGGCGGCCACGTCGTCCTGGGTGGACAGGGGGTTGGACCCGGTGATCGCGACCTTGGCCCCCAGGCCCGTCAGGACCTCCGCCAGGTAGGCGGTCTTGGCCTCCAGGTGGATGGACATGGCCACGGAGACCCCCTTGAAGGTCCCGGCCAGTTCCCGGGCCAGACCGCTCAGCACGGGCATCCGGGGCTTGACCCACTCGATCTTCCGCCGGCCCGATTCGTGAAGGTTCGCGTCCTTGATCCTGCTCATGTTTCGTCTCCTTGTAATTCGTCGATCCCCGGAGGTTCAATCCCGGTCCGCAAGGACTGCGGTTCCCGCCAGCACGTCCTCGGTCAGGATCCGCAGGAACTTCCGGGGCTCCTCGAACATCGGGCTGTGGGCCGAGTCGTCGAAGATGTAGAAGCCCTTCACGGGCGCCGCCAGCTTTCCGAGGTACCGCTTCGATAGTTCCCACGAGACGGTAAGGTCGTGGCGTCCGCTCAGGAAGTAGGCCGGGATCCCCAGGGCCCGGATCTCCTCCTCCGGCCGGGCGGTCAGGAGGCGGGCGCGCAGGTCCGTGGACTTGGCTAGAAAGGACTTGGCCTTCCAGATGTTCGATTTCTCCCGAAGGGTGTAGGCCCGGCTGCGCCAGACCGGAAGGAAGACCCCGGTGATCACGGACTTCATGCCGTGGGTCGTTCCGATCCCCAGCTCGTGCATGCTCTCGTCCCGGAGCAGGGAACCCGCGAAGGCCTGGAGGACCTCCGGACCCGAATCCAGGACGGGGTACTTCCAGAGCTTCCGCAGCTTCTTCTCGTTCCCCGCTTCCATGTACCGGTCAAGCATGTACGAGTAGGCTCGCTTCTCGGATTCCGTCTGATCCGCCACCTGGGCCACGCCGACATAGGCGTGGAATTTCTCCGGCCCCCGCGTGGCGGCCCGGATGCCCAGATAGCTCCCCCAGGAATGCCCCAGGAGTAAGATTTTCTCCTTGTTAAAACGGGCACGCAGGTAGTCCGCGACCTCCAGGGCGTCAGCGACCAGGCGGTCCACGGTCAGGGTCCCGGGGTCCATGCCGGGCATGTAGGACAGGCCCGCCCCCCTCTGTTCCCACCAGCAGACCGTAAAGCGGCTCTCCAGGCCGGTCGGGTGCAGCTCGTCCAGGAAGTATTCGGGCATCCCCGGTCCCCCGTGGATAAAGAGGAGCACCGGGTTGGCGGGATCCGCGGAACGGATGAACATGCCCTGCCGCACGCCGCCTATGTCCACGAAGATCTTCTCGGAGATCGAGCCCGGAATCGGCCGGCCGTCGGCGCCCGGGACCGGCGCCGGCACCCCCGGGC
>JBGSPT010000291.1:0-9753 GCA_041738475.1 Treponematales bacterium | reverse complement strand
GCAGACGGCCCATGCGCACCACCTCGGCCACGGATATGGGGAAGGCGGGGTCGAAGGCGGCGTTCTGGGGGACATAGCCCAGGGATTCGAGGGCCGTGTGGGGCGGAGCGCCGAGGACCTCGATCCGGCCCGAGGAGGGGGCGGCCAGACCCAGGAGAAGCCGCAGGATGGTGGTCTTGCCGGAACCGTTCGGGCCGATCAGGGCCGCGAACTCCCCCTCGTGGATGTGGAAGGATACGTCCGAGAGGACCGCATCGGAGCCGTAGGCGAAACCGACCTTGTCGAACAGGACGGCCATCGGCCGTCCATGAAGGTGGGGGGAACCACTGGATCCCGTTTCGACCCGGTCTTTGCTCTGGTTCATATCGTCACCCATGGTAGACCGTTTCCGACCGGGCCGCAAGCGGACCGGTTGTCACGATCCTTGTGATGCCGCTCAGCGGGCAGCGGCTTTCAGGGCATCCCCCATCTTCTTGAGGTTTGCCAGCCAATCCGGGGCAAGGTCGTCGATTTCCACCACGACTCCCCCGATGGCCCCGGCGACCGTCCGGGCCGCGGACTTCGAGAACTGGGGCTGGACGAAGATCACCCGGGCGTTTTCCCTGCGCGCCCTCTCGATCAAGGCCGCCAGGTTCTTCTGGGTGGGTTCCTTGCCTCCAGCCTCCACCGCCACCTGTTCGATTCCGAATTCGTCCAGGAAATACCCGAAGGCCGGATGGTAGACGAACACCGGCCTGCCCCGCAGGGGAGTGAGGGTTTCGGCGAGATCGTCGAATACGGCGTCGATGTCACGGACCAGGGCGTCGTGGTTTCGGGCGTATACGGCGGCCTTCCCGGGATCCAGGGCCGTAAGCACGTCCCGGACCTGCCGGGCCTGGGCGGCGGCTCCTTCCCTACCCATCCAGACGTGGACGTCTCGTCCGCCTTCCGGATGGCCGTGTTCGTCCTCGTCGGGGTCGTGTTCGTCCTCGTCGGGGAAATGGGCTTGCAGGCTTCGGAAGCGCAAGCCCTCGGTGGTGTCTATGAGTCTCAGCCGGGGGTAGAGGTTCCGCACCTTCGGCACGAGGCCGTTCTCGAAGTCCACGCCGATGGTCAGCCATGCAGCCGCGGATCCCAGGTCGGCCATTTGTCGGGGGGTGGGTTCGTAGGAGTGGGGATTCTGGCCGGGGCCGACCAGGACCAGGGCAGAGTAGGCGCCTCCGGAGATCCGATCCACGAAGTATTTCTGGGGCAGGATGCTCACGGCCACCCGGGGAACCTGGGCCGATGCCGCCGTACCTGCCAGGATCAAGACCGCCAATGCCGCGGCCCGCCAGGGAATCGGGACGCGCAAACTACGTACCTTCATGGTACCTCCGGATAGCACGGGAGATGCAGGATGCCAAAAAAGGTAATACTAAGTAATACCCTAGTCAAGCCCTACGGTTCCCCCGGAATCCGCCTCGGCGGAGGGGTCGAGGGTCCGAGCTCCAGCTCCATCCCGTCCCAGGCGGGGCGGACGGAAAAGCCCGGGGAGGACAGGTCCGCGCAGAGCTTTTCGAGATCCCGGTGGGTATGATCGTGGCAGATGTGGATGATCCAGGCTTCCCGTGCGCCCAGGGAACGGGCCGCCCCGGCGGCCTCGGAGATCGAGAAGTGGGTGGGATGGGGCCTATCCCGAAGTCCGTCTATGGCCAGGACCTCGACGCCCGACAGGAGGGGCCGGCTCGACTCGGGGATCCCCGAGCAGTCGGTGAGGTAGGCGAAGGCGCCGAATCGGAACCCCAGGATGGGTAGGATCCCGTGCATCAGGGGTACGGGAAGGATTTCCACCGACCCGACACGGATTCCTTCCGCGGGCATCTCCCGAAGCAGGATCCGGGGCACTCCGCCTCCCTTCTGGGGAGGGTCGAAGGCGTAGGAAAAACGGACCGCCAGCTCCGCAGAGGCCGCCCGATCCGCCCAGACGGGCAGGGGAGCCCGGCGGGTCAGGGGACGGACGTCGTCGAGGCCGTGGATATGGTCAGCGTGGGCATGGGTCACCAGGACGGCGTCCAACCGGTCGATGCCCGCCCGGAGAGCCTGGAGTCGGAACTCCGGTCCAGGGTCGACCAGGATCCGCTCCCCCGCATCCCCGCGGATCAGGAGGGAAGCCCTGTACCTTGAGTCCCGGGGGTCGCTGGAGCGGCAGACGGGACAGGGACAGCCCACGACGGGCACTCCGTGGCTCGTGCCGGTGCCCAGGAATACGGCGGTCACGCGGGATCGCGCTTGATATCCACACCCCGCTCCTCCGACGTACGTTCCCGGGTACGGAATTTGCCCGCGGCCTCCCGGATGGCGTTGGTCGTATCGGCGCTCTGGCGGGACAGTTCGGAGAGCTCCGTGGCGGAGCGGTCGATCTCGTTAATCCCCAGGGTCATCTCCTGGGCGGCGCTGCGGTTTTCCGCGGACAGACGGCGGACATCCTCCACGGTGCGGCCGATCACGGCTGTCCCGGACTCCAGACCCCCGGACGCATCCGACAGGGCCCGGCTGGTCCCGGCCAGGCCTTCCAGGGCAGACACGACCTCCCGGCTCCGGGCGGACGCGTCTTCCAGGGCGTCCGAGGTGGAGGCGAGTTCACCCATGAGTTCCTCCAGCCCGTCGATGGCGGCCCCGATCGCCCCGTTCGCGGTTTCCGTGGATTCCGCCGCGTTCCGGATCGCTTCCACCGTCTCCTCGATCGTCCGGGTTATGCCCAGGGCGTTCTCCGCGGTACTCTCGGAGAGTTTCCGGATCTCCTCCGCCACCACCGCGAAGCCCCGGCCCGATTCTCCCGCGTGGGCGGCTTCGATGGCGGCGTTCATGGCCAGGAGGCCCGTCTGCTCCGCGATGCCGTTGATGATGTCCACGAGCTCCAGGGTCCTGCGCGCGCTGGCCTCCATGAGACCCTTGGCCGCGGCCGCGGCCTCCACCCGGTCCCTGCCTTCATTCCCCTGGCCGGTTACCTGTCGGGCCGTCTCCTTCTGACGGGTCGCCCGATCCGCCAGGTTGCCCAGCTCCGCCCCGATCTCGCCGATCAGTCCCTGGGTGTCCGTCACGGCGGTCTCCAGCTCCCGGATGGCGGTCAGCACGGTCTGGGCGGCGGCGGAGATGTCCTGGCGCGCCTTTTCCGTATCCCCCGCCGCCGTGTCCAGGGCCTCGGTCTGGCGTTTCATGGATGCGATGCCCGCGGACATCTGGGTTATTGTCGCCGCGGTCTCCGCGGAATGGGCCGCCAGGGTTTCCGCCGCGGAGGAGCTTCTCTCCGCCGCGCCCTGGATGTCCTCGATGATGGAAGAAAGCCGCTCCGTCAGGGACTGGACGGCCGTCTGGATCTGGCTCACCTCGCTGGCGGATGTCCGCCGGGCGGATACGGACAGGTCCCCGGTAGCCACCGCGGAGAGCACGTCCCGGAGTTCCCGGACCTGGGCGGAAACCCTCCGGGTTACCGTCAGGATCACGAAGACCCCAAGGAGGAAGGCGACGGCCGCGGCGATTCCGCCCCCGGCCAGGGCCTCGTACAGGGTGCGCATGCTTTTCTCGACGGAGGCGTACACCAGGATGGACCCGGGAATTCCGGCGGCCGCGGAAACGGGGCTGGAGCTTATGAACCAGGATCCGGATCCGGTCCGGATCTCGTCGTACCAGGTGGAGGAGGTTTCGGAGGAGGCGCTCACGGCGTCCACGGTCTCGTGGGAAGCCGCGGCGGCCACCACCTCGTCCCCGCTTTCCCGGCCCGGAATGCGCTCTGGGGTCCCTTCGGCGTCCCGGGTGACCGGGAAGTCCCTGGACAGGGCGATGAGGTCTCCCGCCGCGTCCAGCAGGGCCGCGTCCGCGCCGGATCCGTGGGAAGCCTCGGTGATCAGGTCCTTCAGCGCGTCCAGGGACACGTCCGCCCCGATGACGCCGATCACGGTGCCCGAAGGATCCTTCACAGGCACGTAGGGGGTTATGACCAGGCCCTTGGTGACGAAGTCCACATAGATGTCCGTCCAGCCGGACTGTCCGGATTCCGCTGCGGCCTTGTACCAGCCCCGGGAGGTGGGAGAGAAATCGGCGGCCTCCCGGAAGGCCCCGACCGATCCGTCCGTCCCGAGGTCGTAGAAATTGAGCTTTCCCTTCGTCGTTTCGTCCCGGATGCAGACCAGTCCCCCCCCGTCGGGGCCTCGGCTGACCAGGACCGTCCGCTCGGACCCGTCGCCGTAATAGATCGTGGATGCCGCGGGAGTGATCCCCGCGAATTGATACAGGAGGGTCCGCAGGGAATCGGAATCCCGTAGATCCAGGTTCCCGGATTCCGCGGCCGCCTCCAGGCCGGAAAGCACGGATCGGGCGGCGGTGAAATACCCGGCAAGCCGCGCGTCTATCTCCCCAGCGGTCTTCCAGGTCAGGGCGATGGACGAGTCGCGCACGAGCTTCCTGCCCGCCTGGACGGAACTGAACACCACGGTTCCGACGGCCAGCAGGAAGGAGAGGATGGTCGGGACGACGATCAGGACGAGTAGAGGTACGTTTTTTCCACGGTTCGTTCGGGCCACGGCCTGCTCCTTTTCATGCTTCCGGAAGAACCCCGCGGGCTCGCAACGTCCGCCTGCCGGATTCAAGGCTAAGTCTAATGCCCTCCGGGCGCTTTGTCACGGTCCGGCGGTTCGGGCGGCAGGCAGGCCGGGGGGGTCGAAGTCCGGCAGGGCCGGAATTCGCACGAGATGGGCGAACTCGGAAGGATACCTGCGCAGGACCGCTTCCAGGCTGGTTTCCTCCGCGCTTTCGAACACGGCCACCTTGAACTCTCCGCCGGGCTCGAAGTACGGGAAGAGCAGGGCTTCGTGGAAGTACTGTCGGAGCGCGACATCCTGTCCCATCCTCCGGTTGAAGGATGCGATATAGAAATGGCCCGGTTCCCGGATGGCCAGCACGTAGAGCAGGGGGCGGAGCCCGTCCACCCGGTACCCTCCGATCTCGAAATTGGCGGGGTAGGGCTCGTAGGTCTGGCTTCCGTTGGCGGGTTCCGAACTGCCCCGGTCCACGAGGGCGAAGGCCGGGATCCGGACGTCGTTGTCCGAGACTCTGTTGACCCTTCCGGGATAGAGGGCGTCGGCCACCGTTTTCCCGAGGTTCCAGGCCCAGTCCAGTCCGAAGAAAGGATCCCGCACCCTCTCGTAGGGCTGGGTGAACGAAGAACCCCGGTAGTCCTCGTTCCGCTTCTTCAGGGTTTCCACGGGCAGCCAGATCCCGGTTACGGGCTTAAGCATGCCGTCCACGACCCATTTGGCGAATCCGGAGCAGTTGAGACCGGGTTCTCCAGCAGGAATCCCGCCGGCTATGAGCACGGGCATGCCGGCTTCGTCCAACGCCCCGTCGTCCCCATACCGCAGGCCCCCCAGGCGGTCCCGGACTTCCCGGGTAAGGGTCCGGATGTTGCCGTAGAGCCCGGGCACCGGGGACAGGAGGTCCCAATCCACGGAATCCCGGGTCCATTCCACGATGTCCCGGATCGGGGAGCTCAGAAGCTTCCGGAAGGGCACGGGAAGGACAATGTCGTGGCGGACCACGCCGCGGTATATAACCAGGTCCATCTTGGATCTATCACCGAAGGGGTAGAGCCGGAGGAAGGTGTTGGGATCGTTCCGAAGGAAGACCTTGGCCTGCACGAAGCGGCCCGTCGAAAGATCCCTCTTGATGATCCATGCTCCCTGGCCGTAGAGAACTTCCCGGTCCGGAACCACGGCGATATAGAACGCCCGGGTTCCCCGGATGGCTTCCAGCCTCCAGCGGCCCGCCGCGTTGTCCTCGGTGCGGGTCCGGAAGGCCAAGGCCCGGTCCCGTGGAGCTTCTATGAGGCCCGCCATCCAACGGACCCGCAGGTCGTCGCTCTCCGGGATCGCTTCCAGGGGCAGATCTCCGCTCGAGCTCAGGGGGGCTTGCGCGGATAGCTGGAGGGCCGACGCCAAGGTCAGGAGCACAAGTCCGATTCGGGCGTGTACGGTCATGGAACCTCGCGGCGATACAGGGTGGCGTTCGCTTCGGTTCGACCGGTGCAACCCGTGTCGAAGTCCAAGCGTACATATAATATCATCGGAATTTCTTCCGGCGAAATCGAGGGTGCCCTACAGGGGCGCCGGGCGGGGGCCGATACTGGAAGGGGCTGTCCGGGAAGCTCGGAAGACCTTTCCGGCGCCTTTTCACATACCGATTGCAAGGACATCTATGCGCTCCCAACCTGCGAGAACGGTCTTCGCGCTCCTCGCCGCCGCAGCCGCGGCCGCGATCATCGCGGAAACCGGATCCCCCCTGGTCGATCCCGCCCGGCCGGCTCCTCAAGGCGGCCCCGACTCGGTCCGTTCCGAACCGTATCGGCTCTTCCCCCGGGCGTACAAGCCGGAACAGTCCTCCGGGACCGAAGCTCCCCCCGATCCGGTCTATCATGTGCCCGACGAGGCCGAAGCCGCCGCAGCCCGGGCCGCCGCCCGGGCGATGCTTCAGAGGGTACCGGTCCCGGCCAATTCCGACATCGTATCCTTCTACGGCCATCCCTCCTCGAAGCGCATGGGGATACTCGGGGAATATCCCAAGGACCGGCTTGCGAGCCTGCTGTCCGGGTATGCCCAGCTCTTCGACTCGGCGAACGGGGACCGTGACGTGGTTCCGGCCTTCCACCTGATCTACGGGACCTGCTGGCCCGGAGGGGAGATCGGGTACCTTTCCTCCTCGATCGTGGACGAGTACGTCCGGTTCGCCGCGGAGCGGGGGATGCTGGTCTTCCTGGACCACCAGATCGGGAAATATTCGGTGGAGGAATCCGTGCGCAGGCTCCTGCCGTTCCTCCGATACCCCAACGTGCACCTCGCCCTGGATCCCGAGTGGCGCACCCTGTCCCCGATGCAGGAAATCGGTTTCGTGACCGCCGGGGAGGTGAACCGCGCCCAGGAGCTCATCCAGGCCTACCTTGCCGAACACGGTCTGCCGGGGGTCCGCATGCTGGTGTTCCACCAGTTCACGGAGAAGATGATACAGGATCGATCCCGGATCCGGGCGGACTTCGACCGGGTCCTGCCCGTTCACGTGATGGACGGTTTCGGGAATCCGGCCCTGAAGCGGTATTCCTATGCCCTCAACGCCCGGGCCGCGAACCTGCCCCTGAAGGGATTCAAGCTCTTCTTCAAGAGCGGATACCCCGGGGCCGGCTTCGATGAACCCCTCATGACCCCCCAGGAGGTTCTGGGGCTCGTCCCTGCCCCGGTCCTGATCATGTACCAGTGAGCGCGGGTCCGGCACGCCGGATGGTGCTATACTTGTACCCGCCGGGTCAGGCCGTAACCGGCTCCATATCCCGGCGTTATATATAGGGCGAAAAGTCCGCCGGGGCCCCGCGAATTGCCGAGGTCCCGGCATCGTAGTATCCTTATTCATGATTCCATGATCGCGAGTTCCGATCCCCAGTCCGTCCCGATCCATGAAGGAGAAAAAGATGAAGACCTTCCGTCCTGCGTTCCCGGCGATCCTGTTCGCGGCCTTAGCGGTCCTTTCCGCCCCGGCCTACGACCCGCCCCGGGGAGGCGAATACGCCCAACTGCTGACCTCGCCCTACCTGCTGGCAGGAGGGTCCTGGGCCGCGTCGACGGAATCTCCGGTTTCCGACTACCTCAACCCCGCGGCCTCCGCGGGACAGCAGAGGGTGGTCCTGGACGCCAACTATGCCGCGGTCGTGGGCATGGAAACACAGACAGGCTGGGGCTCCGCCCTGAACCTCGGGCTGACCATACCCAAGCCCTACGGAGTCTGGACGGCTTCGGCGCAGTTCCTCTCGATTCCGGACTCCCTGACCAGCCTTCCCCTGGGCACCGCCTTCCGGGTGGAGGGTTCGATCGCAAAGGACCTGTCCCCCAACCTCTACGCCGGTGTCGGCGCCGGTCTGGTCGTCGGGGACGACTGGGGCCTGGCCGCGGACCTGGGCATCCTGCACAAGGTCGGAAACTTCGCCTTCCTCAGGAATTTCCAGTGGGGAGCCGTGGTCTCCGGGCTGGGCAAACCCTATGTCCCGGACGGGCTCGGCGCCGCGGGAGGCGCGGCCACCGCCTTTCCCAGCCCCTATACCCTGACCGTGGGGGGCCGGGGGGATTTCATCCAGACGGAAAAATTCCGGGCCGGGCTTTCCCTGGATCTCTCCGCCCCGAGCTTCCAGAACCTCCTGCTCAATACGGGGCTGGAAGGGTCCTTCCGGGAAAAGGTGATCCTCCGCCTGGGCTGGGGCCTCAATTTCCACGAGCTCGCCAACGGGCCCGCCGCCCTCCTTCCCTCGGTAGGCCTGTTCGGGAAATTCGAGTTCAACCGCAAGTCCGACGAGTCCTTCATCTCCAAGCAGGGCTGGGACCGCAGCGAGATCCGGCCGGCCCTTGCCTTAAAACCCCTGTACGACGGGATTTATGCCTACTCCGCGGGGATCAACATCCCCCTCGGCGTCGTCGACCGGGAAGCCCCGGTCGTCCGGCTGACCTATCCAGATACCCCCTGGGGCGCCTATTACGTGTCCCCCAACTCGGACGGCAAAAACGACGAGATCGAGCTTCCCCTGTCCATCCGGGAGCGCCGGTACCTGTCCGGATACACCATGACCGTGTACCGGGGAGACCCCGGGCCGGCCGAAACGGCCTCTCCGGCCCCGGCTTCGGAATCCGCCGGGGGCGCCGCTCCCGAGGTTCCCGCCGACGGCGCGGCGGTGCGCATCATCGGAAACAAGGAGAGCCGGCCGGAAACCTCGGGCTTGGCGGGATTCTGGGACCGGGTCACCTACGTGAAGAAGGGCATTCCCGTGCCGGACAAGCTCGTGTGGAACGGCTTCGCGGACGACGGAAAGCCCGTTCCCGACGGACGGTACACGATCGTGGTGGAGGCTTCGGACGACAACGGAAACAAAGGCCGGAGCGAGGTCTACGAGGTTTTCGTGGACTCCACCCCCCCCACGGCGGAGATAGCCGCCCCCCGGGACGCGGCGGACCTGATCTTCAGCCCCGACGGGGACGGAAGCAAGGACCTTCTGACCATTCGCAAGACCGGGTCCGAGGAGGACCTCTGGACGGGCAGGATCCTTGACGCGGCGGGCAGTACCGTGCGCGCCGTCGAGTACAAGGGTTCCGCCCCCGGGGATTTCGCCTGGGACGGCAAGGATGACGCGGGAACCGTGGTTCCCGACGGGGTATATTCCTACGTCCTGGAGGCCTCTGACCGGGCGCAGAATTCCATAACCCGGCGCCTGGACAACATCGTCGTGAACACCCAGCAGCCGCCGATCTCGGTGGCCATCGACGTCTCGGCCTTCAGCCCCAACGGGGACGGGGTCCGGGATATGGTCACCCTCCTTCCCGGAGTGCCTATACGGACGGGACTGGCTTCCTGGCGCCTGGCCGTGCTGGACGAGGGCAAGGCGGAGAAATGGAGCCGCTCGGGTGCCGACGCGGCCTCCCTGCCGGAACGCTGGACCTTCGACGGCAAGGACGCCGCGGGCAGACTCCTGTCCGAGGGCAGCTATCGGGCTTTCCTGGAAGTCCGGTACGTGAACGGGTACACTCCCTCCTCGACGTCTCCGCTCTTCCTCCTGGACGTTACGCCCCCCTCCGGGAAGGCTTCCGTGGAGCGGCCCACCTTCAACCCCGCCGGCACGGCGGGACAGAACACGGCGGTCCTTGCCGCCTCGGGCAGCCGGGAACTGACCTGGACCGCGGAGATCGCCGACGCCGCGGGCAAGGCCGTCCG
>JBGSPT010000281.1:0-7363 GCA_041738475.1 Treponematales bacterium | reverse complement strand
GTGGAGGAATTCTTCGGAATCTACGAATCCCTGCGGAACCCCCGGGCGGCCGAGGCCGGCCGGGTCGAGTACCGCGGCGTGCGCGAGGAGGCCCGGGAATGAGCGCCCCCCTGAAGACTCTCTTGACCCGTCCCGACAGGTTGGCCCCGGGACACCGCATGTGCGCCGGCTGCGGGGCCCCCGTGGCGGTCCGGGCCGTTATGCGGGCCCTGGACCCCGAGGACAAGGCCGTGGTCTCCTGCGCCACGGGCTGCCTGGAGGTCTCCACCTTCACGTATCCCTACACGGCCTGGCGGGACTCCTTTATCCACAACGCCTTCGAGAACGCCGCCGCCACCCTCTCCGGGGCGGAGGCCGCGTACCGGGCCCTGTCCCGGGACGGCCGCGTCCAGGGCCGGTACCGCTTCGTGGCTTTCGGAGGCGACGGCGGCACCTACGACATCGGCTTCCAGTCCCTGTCCGGGGCCATGGAGCGGGGTCATCCCATGCTCTATGTCTGCTACGACAACGGGGCCTACATGAACACGGGGATCCAGCGTTCCAGCGCCACCCCGGCCTACGCGGATACGACCACGAGTCCCTCCGGTACGGTGTCCCAGGGCAAGCCCCAGCGGCGGAAGGACATGACCCGGATCCTGGCGGCCCACGGCATCCCCTACGCCGCCCAGTCCGCCTTTACCGCGGACTTCCGGGACCTCCACGCCAAGGCGGAAAAGTCTTTCGCCTGCGGAGGGGCGGCCTTCCTCAATGTCCTGGCTCCCTGCCCCCGGGGCTGGAGATACGAGGCCCGGGATCTGATGAAGATCTCCAAGCTGGCGGTGGACACCTGCTTCTGGCCCCTCTACGAGATCGAGGCGGGGGTCCTGCACCTGACCTACACGCCCAAGAAGAAGCTTCCCGTGACGGAGTTCCTGTCGGCCCAGGGGCGTTTTTCCCATCTGTTCCCGGGCGGGGAGCCCGCGGAAGCCGTAACCGTCATCCAGGAGGCTGTGGATCGGGAATGGGAGACATTGGGGAACCTGGACGGAAAGCGTCTGCACTGATTTCCCCGGGCGTCGGGCATCCCGGCCCGGCGCCCTTCTTTCTTCCCCTCCCTTTGACCGCCGGCTCCGCGGGCTTTACACTGTCGCCATGATGCGGCGAGCCGCGATCTACGAACTGCTGGTCCTCCTCCTCCTTCCGTTTCCCGGGGCCGCCCAGGGGGCGCCCAAGGAAGTCTTGATCCTGCACTCCTACCAGAACGACTACGAGTGGACCCGCCTCATCAACCAGGGGATCAACGAAGAACTCGAGGACGCCCGGGACCTGTCCTGCCGGATCCGGTCCGAGTTCCTCGATACGAAACGGGACTGGGACCAGGGCCGGGCGGAAGCCTTCGCCGGGTACCTGGAGCGCCGCTACGCGGTCTATCCGCCGGACCTGGTGCTGGTCTCGGACAACGACGCCTACGAATTCATGCTGGAATACGGGGACGGGATATTCGGCCCCGTGCCCTGGGTCTTCACGGGGGTGAACGATTTCCATACGTTTTCGATTTCGAGGATCCGGGACCGGGTAACGGGGGTGGTGGAGCGCATCGACTACGCGGGCACCCTCCGCCTGATCCTCGAGCTCTTCCCGGGGACCCGGGAAGTGAAAGTCCTCTCGGACCAGACGACGACGGGGCCCAAGACCCTGCACGAGCTCCTCATCGCCGCCGAGACCATGGGGTTTTCCCTGCCCATTACCTCCTTCCCGGACGTCCCGTTCCGGGAAGTCCTCCGGGCAGCCGTCGCCCTCCCTGATACCACGGCGGTCCTGCTCCTGGCTTACGCGCGGGACGGGGCCGGGGAGCTGTGGTCCAGCCGGGACGTGGCGTCCCGGGTCAGTTCCGCGGCCTCGGGGCCGGTCTTCGCGATTTGGGATTTCTATCTGGGCCACGGGATCGTGGGAGGCGCCCTGACCTCCGGTCTGGCCCAGGGCCGGGAGGCGGGACGCATGGCCCTTCGGATCCTCCGGGGCGAGAGCCCCGGGGCGATTCCGGTGAGCGACGTCCCATCTCCCCCGGTGGTCCTGGATTGGCGCCAGCTCCGGCGCTTCCGGCTTTCCCCGGGGCGGGTGCCCGAAGGCACCCGGGTCGTGTACCGCCCTCCTCGGCTGTACGAGCGGGATCCCGCGGCCTTCTGGATCATGGTAGGCTTGGGGGCGGTCGCCGTGGTCCTTGCGGGCTGTCTGGCGGTCATCGCGTTGGCCTACGGGAAGGTGCGCCAGAGCGAGGACCGCCTGGCCGCCTCCCTCCGGGAAAAGGAGACCCTGCTCCGGGAGGTGCATCACCGGGTCAAGAACAACTTCCAGGTGACCGCCAGCCTCCTGAGCCTCCAGGCGGGCGCCGTGGAGGACGAGCAGGCCCGGTCCGCCCTCCGGGACAGCGAGAACCGGATCCGGAGCATGGCGCTTGTGCACTCGGAGGTCTACGAGGAACGGGACCTGGCGGACATCGACCTGGGAGAGTACGCCCGCTCCCTGGCGGGGTACCTGATCTCGTCCCACGCGGAATCCGCGGGGTCTTCCCGGTTCCTCGTCTCCGGGGACTCCTTCTCCCTGGGCATGGACCGCGCCGTGCCCCTCGGACTCGTGCTCAACGAGCTCGTCACGAATTCCCTGAAATACGCCGTCGGGGGCAGGGGAGGCTGCTCCATGGAACTCCTCATCTCCGGGACGCCCGAGGGAGGCCGGATCCTGAGGTACTCCGACGACGGCCCCGGCCTTCCTCCGGGCGTGACCCTGGAGAATCCCGGGACCCTGGGCCTCCAGCTCATCTCCCTCCTGGTCCAGCAGGCCGGGGGCCGCGTGGAGCGGGATCCCGATATCCCGGCGGGCTACGTGATCCGGCTGGACGCGGGGATGGAGCGCCCGGTTCGATGAATATTTGAATGATTATATAGATTGTAATATATTAATCAAACGTCGATTCGCCCGTTCCAAGGAGGTCCCATGACGGTCGAGCAGTATATCCGATCCCTGCCTTCCGATCAGAAGGAGCCGTATAAAAAACTGCGGCAGACCATCCTGGATAACATGCCGGAAGGCCTGGAGGAGCGGATCCAATACGGGATGATCGGCTTCGTGGTTCCCCACTCCCTGTACCCCGCGGGCTACCACTGCAACCCCAAGGATCCGCTGCCCTTCCTGGCCCTGGCCGCCCAGAAGGGTTCCATCAACTTCTACCACATGGGGATCTACGTCCGGCCGGATATCCTCGAGTGGTTCAAGGGCGAGTTCTCGAAGGTTTCCAAGCACAAGATCGACATGGGGAAGAGCTGCATCCGGTTCAAGTACTACGACGAGATCCCCCATGAACTGGTGGCCGGCCTTCTGGCGAAGATGAGCGTCCGGGACTGGATCGGCCTGTACGAGGCCGGGCGGGAGAAGGGCGGAAGGGCCGTTTCCTAGAAGGTCCCGGGCGTCCGACGCACGGCTTTACAACGGGGTCTCAAATCGGGATCCTGTGCTGGTGTATAATCCCAGCGACATGATGATCAGAGCCCGGGGGCTCACCAAGGACTTCGGCGAACTCAGGGCGGTGGACTCCGTGGATTTCGAGGTCCGGAAAGGAGAAGCCTTCGGCCTCCTGGGTCCCAACGGCGCGGGCAAGTCGACGACCATGCGCATGATAGCCAGCGTGTCCAAGCGGACGGGCGGAGAACTCTCCATCCTCGGATTGGATCCCAACGAGTACGGCCCGGATATCCGCGGCCACCTGGGAGTCGTGCCCCAGCAGGACAACCTGGACGTGGAGATCCGGGTCCGGGACAACCTCATCGTATACGGCCGCTACTTCGGCCTGCCCATGAAATTCCTAAGGTACAAGGCGGACGAACTCATCGAGTTTGTGCAACTGAAGGAAAAGGCCAAGGCAAAGGTCGACACCCTTTCGGGCGGCATGAAGCGGCGGCTCACCATCGCCCGCGCCTTGATCAACGAGCCCGATATCCTCCTGCTGGACGAACCGACGACGGGGCTCGATCCCCAGGCCCGGCACGTGCTCTGGGACCGGCTGTTCCGGTTGAAGGAAGCCGGGGTAACCCTGGTCATAACCACCCATTACATGGACGAGGCGGAACAGCTCTGCGATCGGCTCATCGTCATGGACAAGGGGAAGATCATGGCGGCGGGAACGCCCGCCGGGCTAATCCGGGAATATTCGAGCCGCGAGGTTGTGGAGCTGCGTTTCGGTTCGGACAGGAACGCCCACCTGGCCGGACAGCTGCGGGGATTCGGCGATCGCATCGAGGTTCTGCCCGACCGCATTCTCATCTATACCGACACGGGCGAGGAAGACCTTGCCCGTATCGTGGAACGCGGCCTCCGTCCAATGACCTCGCTGGTCCGCCGTTCCAGTCTCGAAGACGTGTTTCTTCGGCTGACCGGCCGGAGCCTGATCGAATGAGCGACGCGATCAGTGTGCACGCCGGCGCGGCGGCGTACTTCGGGCGGCGCCGAAGCGCCCGGAGCATCGCCTTCGGAACCTGGTACGTGGCGGAGCATCGCCTGCGAACGATGCGGGCATACCTGGGTTCCATCCTTGCCGGAAGCGTTTTCAATCCCGTCCTCTACCTGTTCGCCTTGGGCGTGGGGATCGGATCCTACATCGACTCGAACGCCGGAGCCCGGGGCATCGAGGGCGTGAGATACCTCGTCTTCGTCGGACCGGCTCTCCTGGTGAGCGCGGCGCTCACCGTGGCGTTCGAGGAAAGCTCGTACCCGGTCATGGGGGGCTTCAAGTGGACACGGGAGTTCTGGGCCATGAACGCCACGCCGATCAGCGGCCGGCAGGTGGTGAACGGCGTCCTTCTTGCCACGGGGTTTCGGATCATCTTCACCGTATCCGTGTTCTGGTGTTGCCTTGCGGCATTCGGCGCGTCCCCCTCCGGCTACGGCATCCTGGCCGTACCGTCCGCCGTCCTGTCGGGCCTCGCGTTCGGCTCCGTGATCATGGCGGTCGCGGCGCGCCTGGAGGATGACGACGGCTGGTTCCCGATCATCAACCGGCTAATCATCATGCCGATGTTCCTTTTCTCGGGGACCTTTTTTCCCCTGGATCAGCTGCCTATCTACGTGCGGTGGCTGGGCTGGATATCGCCCCTGTGGCACGGGACACAGTTGGGACGCAGGGCAGTCTACGGCATGGCCGAGCCCGTCTGGCTTACGGCCATTCACGTCGCGTACATCGCGGGGATGCTGGTACTCGGCCTCGGTCTTTCGTGGAAATCTTTCAGCCGGAGGTTGTCGAAATGATGCGGCAGATCTATGCCGGAAGGTCTCACACCGTCGTCCTCCGGGCCCTGTACGCGCTGAAAACCTCCGCGTGGTTCGTCGTGGTTTCCGGTTTTTTCGAGCCCGTGTTCTATCTCCTGGCTTTCGGGCTGGGCCTGGGTACCCTGGTGGGCGAGGTGGCCGGGCCGCTGGGGCGGCCGGTCGGCTACGCGGCTTTCCTGGCCCCCGCCCTGCTGGCCACGTCGGCCATGAACGGGGCCATCTACGACTCGACCTGGAACGTGTTCTTCAAGATGCGCTTCGCCCGGCTCTACGAGGGCATGATCGCCACCTCCCTCGGAACCCTCGACATAGCCTTGGGCGAGATCCTCTACGCCCTTCTGCGCGGATTGGTCTACGCCCTGGCCTTCATGGCGGTCATGGTCGCCCTGGGCCTGGTGCCGAGCGTCTGGGGCATCCTGGCCGTACCGGCCTCGCTGCTCATCGCCTTCGGCTTTTCCGCCTGCGGCATGGCCCTCACATCCTACATGACCACCTTCCAGCAGATGGATTGGATCACGTTCTTCCTTCTGCCGATGTTCCTGTTCTCCGCCACCTTCTACCCGATCACGGTGTATCCCGACTACATCCAATGGATCGTCAAAGCCTTCCCCCTCTGGCACGGGATCGAGCTGATCCGCGGCCTGACCCTCGGGCAGTTCGACGGCTCGATACTCTGGCACGTCCTCTATTTCGCCGCGATGATCGCGGTCGGACTGGTCGCCACGACCCGGAGGCTGACGAACCTGTTCATGAAGTGAGGGTGCCTTCCGAATGGTTCATAGCGGCAGGAATCGGAGCGGCGACCGCGCGGCCGTCAGCGGAGCGATCCGGTCTTCCGGGCCGCCAGGACGAAGTACCTGAACAGGCCGAAGGGCACGGGCTTCCTGAGCCGAAGGATCTCGAAGCTCGACGCACGCACCCGGTCGACGAACTCGCCCTGCCGGAGCATCGATGGGTAGTCGTGCTCGGTTTTCGCGCGGAAGTACCTTCCAAGGCCGTACTCGAAGGATTCCGCGGAGAGCTCCTCGATGAGGAAGACGCCCCCGGGCTTGGTGACCCGGGAGATCTCGGTCACGCAGTCCCGCCACTCCGGGTAGTTGTGCAGTTCCCCCAGGACGAAGACCGCGTCGAAGCTCGCGTCCGGGAAGGCCAGACGGGTCAGGGATCCGACGGACAGGTCGACGGGCAGGCCCGCGACGCGTTCCCGGGCCTGCTTCACCATGGCCTCGTCGGGATCCACCGCCGCCATCCGGGCGGGGGAGAAGTGCTTGTGCAGGAGGACGGTGCCGGTCCCGTTGCGACAGCAGTAATGCAGGGCCCGGCCGATCCGGCCCGGGGGCGCCGCGCCACGGAGGGGTTTCACTTCGTATTGTTCGCGGACCCACATGCGCAGGGGGTTGCGCTCCAGGTTTTCCTCGAAGGTCGCGTGGTCCATTTCAATTCTCCTTGCCGGGAATCGATCCGATGGAATCCGATCCGTTCCCGTCCTTGCGGTAGAGCCCCTCGAAAAAGCGGATCACCGGATCGAGGTCCCTCTTGCTCGTTTCTGGGTCGTACCCCTCGTCCCGATCCAGGATCGAGACCCGATAGCTCCATTGGTATCGAAGGGTGTTGATGACGCGCGCGACGATCCGGACGTCGCAGGGCAGTATCCTGCCCGCGTCGATTTCCTCCTGAAGGATCCGGCCGACCTCCTCGTCGGCCTCCTCCTCCATCGCTTGCTTCAGGTATCCGCGGATTCGGGGGTTCCGCGGACTTTCCGCGAAGAAGAAGCGGCAGATCCGGAGGGCGTCGGGATTTTCGCCGAAGGCGTCCGCGGGGGTCTCGAACAGCTTCCGGAAGACCGAGGCCCCGCCGGCGGGCCCCTCCCCGATCCCGGGAAGGGGCCGGCTGACCATCCGCTCGGTGGCGGCGATGATCTCCGCCAGGAGTTCCTCCTTGCCCTTGAAGTGGCGGTACAGGGCGCTCTCAGACAGGTTCACCCTCCGGGTGATCTGGCGGACCGAGGTCCCCTCGTAGCCCCGCTCCGAGAAGAGCTCGACGGCGGCCGCGAGGATGCGGTCCC
>JBGSPT010000244.1:0-1828 GCA_041738475.1 Treponematales bacterium | reverse complement strand
CTGGAGGGCGGCCCGGGGAGCGACGCCGTCCGCGGCCTTCCCCGCCGGGGGGTCTTCCCTCCAGGACTCCACCCGGGCCAGCCACTCGGGCCTGGAAGCTCGCTCCAGCCTCGGAAGGAGGCGGGATAGTAGTTCGCCCACGTCTCCTACCAGGGAATGGAAACAGGGGACGTTCTTGCCGATCTCCGCGGGGTCAATGTCCAGGTGGAGGATCTGGGTGTCCCGGATGAAGCTCGATGTGTCGCTGACGACCCGGTCCGAAAACCGGGTCCCGATGGCGATGAGGAGATCCGAGTTCCGGACCGCCGCATTCGAGGCCTTGGTGCCGTGCATCCCGACCATCCCCGTATGCAGAGGGTGCCCTGCGGGGAAGGCCCCCTGGCCCATCAGGGTCAGGGCTACGGGGGCGTCGATGCGCTCCGCCAGCTCCCGGAGGGCGTCGGCCGCCCCGGAGGCTATGACCCCGCCTCCGGCCACGATGAAGGGACTGCGGGAGGAGGCGATCAGGGCCGCCGCTTCCTCGATTTCCGCGTCCGAGGCCGCCCGGGAGCCCCGGGGCGGGGCCGGCACGTAACTCTTGTCCGCCGAGAGGGGCAGGGGCTCCCAGTTGGCGACCGCGGAGCAGAGGTTCTTGGGAATGTCCACCAGGACCGGACCGGGGCGGCCGAACCGGGCGATATCGAAGGCCCTGCGCAGGGTGGAGGCCAGGGCGGTCACGTCCTTGACGATGAAGTTGTGCTTTGTGACGGACATGGTGATGCCCGTGATGTCCACCTCCTGGAAGGAGTCCTTGCCCAGGAGGTGGGTCGGGACGTTCCCCGTTATGGCCACCAGGGGCACGGAATCCATGTACGCCGTGGCCAGGCCCGTCACCAGGTTCGTGGCCCCGGGACCGCTGGTGGCTATCACCACCCCCGTCTTGCCCGAAGCCCGGGCGTAGCCGTCCGCCGCGTGGGCCGCCCCCTGCTCGTGGGAGGTCAGGATGTGGCGGATCCGGTCCGAATTCCGGTAAAGCTCGTCGTAGATCCCGATGACCGAGCCTCCGGGAAACCCGAAGACCGTGTCCACTCCCTGTTCCGCCAGGCACTCGATCACGATACGCGCTCCGCTCAGCATCATTTCGATTCCCTCCCCAGAGCCCGGACGACCCGGTCGCCCATGGCCTCCGTACCCACCACCTTCTCCGAGGGATCCCCGGAGGCTATGTCCGCGCAGCGATACCCCTCCGCCAGGACCCGGGACACCGCGGCCTCGACCGCCGCCGCGCAGGGTTCCAGGGAAAGGGAATGCCGGAGTAGCATGGCCGCCGAGAGGATCGCCGCCAGGGGGTTGGCCGTCCCCGTCCCCGCTATGTCAGGAGCCGAGCCGTGGATGGGCTCGTAGAGCCCCGGACCGGAGTCCCCCAGGCTCGCGCTGGCCAGCATCCCGATGGAACCCGTGATCATGGACGCCTCGTCGGAGAGGATGTCCCCGAACATGTTGCTCGTGGCTATGACATCGAACTGGCCGGGGTTCCGGACCAGCTGCATGGCGCAGTTGTCCACGTACATGAAGGAGAGTTCGACCTCCGGCCAGGATGGGGACAGAGCTCGGGCGGTCTCCCTCCAGAGCCTGCTGGTCTCCAGGACGTTGGCCTTGTCCACCACGCAGAGCCTTCCGGACCGGCTCCGGGCCGCCCGGAAGGCCATGGTCAGGAGGCGGGTGATCTCCTTGCGGGAGTACCTCTCGGTGTCCCAGGCCTCCTGGCCGTCGGGGGTGCGGCCCCGGTCCCCGAAATACATCCCCCCGGTGAGCTCCCGGACGATCAGGAGGTCGAAGCCCTTGCCCG
>JBGSPT010000243.1:0-10793 GCA_041738475.1 Treponematales bacterium | reverse complement strand
CTCCCGCGGCCACCGCCGCGGCGTAGCCGTCGCAGCCGGGGAATCCGCAGCCGCCGCAGTTGACCCCGGGCAGGGCGTCCCGGACCTGGGTCACCCGGGGGTCCTGTTCGACATGGAAGATGTTCTTGAAGACCCCAAGGGCCAGGCCCAGGGTGAAGGCGAGGATCGCGGAGAACCCCAGGGTGATCAGTATCGCGCTCATCGGGCCCTCCTCACTTCACCAGGCCCGCGAAGCCCATGAAGGCCACGGCCAGGAGGCTCGTCGCGGCGAAGAGCATCGGCGTGCCCTTCAGGAATTCCGGGATGGGACTGGTGCGGACCCGTTCCCGGATGCCCGCCAGCAGGACCATGGACAGGAGGAATCCGGCGGCAACGCCCACGGCGTACACCACCGACTCGGCCAGGTTGTAGCCCCGGGTGATGTTATCGAAGGTCACCGCCAGGATCGCGCAGTTGGTGGTGATCAGGGGCAGGTAGATGCCCATGGACCCGTACAGGCTCGGTACCTGCTTCTTGAGGAAGAACTCCACCAGCTGGACCAGGGTGGCGATCACTAGGATGAAGACCAGGATCTGGAGGAAGCCGATGTTCAGGGGCACGAGGACGAAGTGGTACAAGGGCCAGGTCACGATGGTGGCCATGACCATGACGAAGGTGACCGCCAAGCCCATTCCGAAGGACTTTGGCACGTCCACGGACATTCCGATGAAGGGGCACAGGGCTATGAAGCGCATGAGCACGATGTTGTCGATCAGGAAGGCGGATATGAAGATCTTGGCGAGGTTCATGCGGCCTCCTTGACCGGGGCCCAGTCTGTGCGGGTCATGACCCGTTTGAGCCAGATGTTGAAGGATATAAAGAGGGCGAAGACCAGGAAGCCGCCCGGGGGCAGGGTGAAGAACAGGATGGGCTGGTAGGCTTCCGGCATGATCTGGGCCGAAAGGAGGGTCCCGTTGCCCAGGAGTTCCCGGAAGGCCGCGATGCCCACGAGGACCCAGGTGTAGCCCAGGCCCATGCCCAGGGCGTCGACGACGGCGGTGACGGGTTTTTCCTTCGAGGCGAAGGCTTCCACCCGGCCCATGATGATGCAGTTCACCACGATCAGGGGGATGAAGACCCCCAGGGACTTGGAGAGCTCCGGGAAGTAGGCCTTCATGGACAGGTCGATGATGGTGGTGAAGGCGGCGATCACGATGATGAAGGTCGGTATGCGCACGGAATTCGGGATCAGATTCCGGAACAGGGAGATCACCAGCTCCGCGAACACGATGACGAAGGTCATGGCCAGGCCCATGCCGATGGCGTTGTCCACGCTGGTGGTAACCGCCAGGGCGGAGCACAGGCCGATCATCAGCATCAGCAGCGGATTGTCAGCCACAAGGCCTTTTACGAAGATCTCGACGAGGCGTTTCATCTATTTGCCTCCCAGGGCGGATCGCTCGAGGTACTCGGCCGCGGCGGCCCCCGCCTGCTTCACCATGTTGGTCAGGGCCTTGCTGGTGATGGTGCTGGCGGTGATGGCGGTCACGTCCTTCTTCACCTCGAAGGGATCGGAAAGGGGTTTTCCGGCGAACTGGCCGGGGAAGGTGGTTTTGGTGCTCTTGTCCACGAAGTACGTGGGGCTCTTGGCGTTGGCGCCCAGGCCGGGGGTATCCTTGATGTCCAGGACCTTCACGCCGGTGATCCTGCGGTCCGTGCCCACGCCCACCAGCATGGTCGTGTCTCCGCCGTAGCTTGAGCCCCTGACCTTGACGGCGACGCCCAGGGGGGCGCCCGACCGGGTCACCTCATAGGTCTGGTCGAACTTGACCGAGGGGTCCTTCGGGGATACGTCCCCGTCCAGGGCGCGGAAGGAATCGGCCTCGGGGAACAGCTCCTTGAGGGAAAGCTCGAGCTGCTTGACCTCGTGCCCTTCGATGGTCGGGCCCGTGACCGTATAGACCAGGGCCAGGGCTACGCAGGCCCCGGCCGCGAAGGCCGCCAGGACCAGGCCCAGCTTCAGGGTTTCTTTCATCGGGAGCCCTCCTTGGCGGGCTTGGCCGGTTTCACGAAGCCGTACTTGGGGACCCGCAGCTTGTTCAGGAAGGGGGCGAAGGCGTTCATGATCAGGATGCCGTAGGTGACGCCCTCGGGGAAGCCTCCGAACTGCCGGATCAGGACGGTGACGAGGCCGGCGCCGATGCCGAAGATCGCCTTTCCCTTGGGGGTCATGGGGGTGGACGCGTAGTCCGTGGCCATGAAGAAGGCGCCCAGGACCGCGCCTCCGGAGATCACCGCCACCAGGGGATCCACGCCGAGGATCCAGGAGAACAAGGCTATGGTGCCCAGCATGAAGACCGGGGTCACCCAGGCGATGACCCCCATGATCAGGAGGAAGGCCGCGCCCGCCAGAAGCAGGATCACGGAACTCTCCCCGATGGACCCCGCCCGGGTCCCGATCAGGAGGTTCCAGTAGAGTCCCGCCGGAGTGGACGCTCCCACCGTGGAGGCCACGTCCGTCAGGCTCTGCCCCATCTTGAGCAGATTCAAGGGCGTCGCCGTGGTGTAGGCGTCCGCTACGGGGGCGAAGGGGGAGTGCCAGGTGGTCAGGGCCGCGGGGAAGCTCATGATCATGATGGCCCGGCCAACCAAGGCGGGATTGAAGGGGTTTGCCCCGAGGCCACCGAAGAATTCCTTGGCCACCACGATGGCGAATACCGCGCCCAGGGCGACCATCCACAGGGGGGTGGAGGGAGGGATGATCAGGGCCAGAAGCAGGCCCGTGACCACCGCGGACAGGTCCCCGATACGGATGTCCCGCTTGAGCAGGGCCCGGAACCCTGCTTCCGAGAGCACAGAGGCGGCTACGGAGGTCAGGATCACCCCCAGCGCCGGCAGGCCGTAGAGAACCACGCCGAAGACCGTCGCGGGCAGAAGGGCGATGATGACCGACAGCATCAGCTTCCGGGTCGTGACGCCGCTGTACACGTGGGGGCTGGAGGACAGGAGCAAGGAGTTAGCGGGCACGTTGGGCCTCCTTCTGCTTCTTGGCGCGGAGGAGCTGCTTCCCGATCCGGAAGCGCTGGACCAGCTGGATCCGGGAGGGGCAGACGAAGCTGCAGGTCCCGCACTCTATGCAGTCCAGGACCCCGATGGCCTCCGCGGCGTCCAGGTCCCCGGCGTTGAGGGCCTCGTTCAGGAGGGCCGGGGAGAGGCGGCAGGAACAGGCGCGCATGCAGCGCCCGCAGCGGATGCAGGGCTGTTCCTGGTAATACCGGGCTTCCTGCTTGTCCATCAGCAGGACCCCGGAGGTGTTCTTCTGGATGGGGAAGGCGTAGGAGGGTACGGCGGGACCCATCATGGGACCCCCGGCCACCACCCGGGCCAGGTTCTCGTCGTCCACCTGGACCGTGTCGGGAACCAGATCCGAAACCAGGGTCCCTATGGGTACCACCAGGTTTTTCGGTGTCTTGCAGGCTCCGCCGGTGATGGTGAAACCCCGTTCGATCAAAGGCTGGCCCTTGATGAAGGCGTCCGCCACGGCCACCAGGGTCCCGACGTTCTGCACCACGCAGCCCACGTCCATGGGGAGCCCTCCGGAGGGGACTTCCTTGCCCGTGATGGCGGTGATCAGCATCTTCTCGCCGCCCTGGGGATACTTGGTCTCCAGGACGATCACGGTGATCTCCTGGCCCTCCCGTCGTCTCTCGGCGATCGCCTTCTCGATGACGGGCACCAGGTGTTCCTTGTTGGCCTCCAGGCCGATGACGCCCTTGGCGACGCCCAGGGTCTTAAGGAGTATGGCCATGCCGTCCACCACGTCCCCGGGCCGCTCGGCCAGGAGGCGCTCGTCGATGGTCAGGTAGGGTTCGCACTCCGCGGCGTTGGCGATGACCACGTCGATGGGCTTGTTCGGGGGAGGGGCCAGCTTCACGTGGGCCGGGAAGCCCGCGCCGCCCATGCCAACGATGCCCGCCTCGCGGATCCGGGCCAGGGCCAGGTCCTTGGAACAGGAAAAGGCGTCCAGGGCCGGCATGAACTCGAAGGCGTCCGTTCCGTCCGGCTCGATGACGACGGCCGGGCCCTCCGCATTGTTGGGCTGGAGCCGGGGCTCGATCTTCTTCACGATCCCGGAGATCGGGGCGTGCACCGGAACCGTCATGCGTCCCTCGGCGTCCGCGATCTTCTGGCCGCGCTTGACGGTGTCCCCGACCTTGACCAGGGGTTGGATGGGGGGCCCGAAGTGCTGGTTCACCGGGACCACGACCTGCTTCACCGAGCGCACGTATTCGATCGGAAGTTCGCTGGTTCGATCCTTCCGCTCCGGCGGATGCGCGCCGCCTCGGAATGTCTTTCTTTCCATATCGAAAAGGTACTCCTTATAGGGTGTCGGTCTGTCCGGTCGACCTGCCGGATGTCGAGAGGCGCCCTCCGGGCATCCGTCCCCCACGCCCTCACGGTTTCCGGCCTCCAGCAAGAGCAGGGGCAGGAGGATTGCACGATAGTCGTGGACGGAAGGGACCTCGTCCTCGCGCGCGGGTCGTGCACAGGGTTCGGGCTGGGCGCGGCGGAGACGGGGAGCGACGGGCTATCCTATACCGTTATAGGACACCGGTCAAGATTCGCGGATGGAGAATTTATACAAAACACTATATTAGGAACTCACCACAGAGTACACGGAGATCACGGAGGTGGGAAAAGGGGAGAAGAGGGATAGAACCGGGTCGCCCGGAAACGCTCGATATTGATCGCTTATTCCCGGTATTCATTCTTTGCCTTTTCTCCGTGTCCTCCGTGTGCTCCGTGGTGAAATCCTGACAATGTTCCTTTTCAGAACCACTTTTTCTTCTTGAAGTACGCCACCATGCCCAGGGCGATGGAGACCATCAGGCCCCAGGCGGCGGGGTAGGCCCAGGGTAGGTCCAGTTCGGGCATGTGCCGGAAGTTCATGCCGTAGACCCCGACGATGAAGGTCAGGGGAATGAAGATGGTGGAGATGATGGTCAGGACCTTCATGACCTCGTTCATACGGTTGGAGACCGATGACAGGTATACTTCCTGGATGCTCGCCGCCGCTTCCCGGTAGACCTCCAGGGAGTCCAGGACCTGGACGGTGTTCTCGTAGAGGTCCCGGAGGAAGGGGTCCAGGCCGTCCTCCAGGATGTCGGACTGGGAGTGGAGGAGGGCTCCGACGGCCTCCCGTACGGGCCAGACGGTGCGCCGCATCCGGTTCAGATCCGCCTTGATCCCCTGGAGGTCCACCATGAAGCGGTTTCCCGAGGACTGTGCCGCGGCCGCCTCCTCCCGGGATTCAAGCTGGTCGCCCAGCCATTCCAGGACGGAAAAGTAGTTGTCCGTGATCACGTCCAGGAGGGCGTAGGCCAGATAGGATGTCCCAAGCCGGCGGAGTCGGCCCACCCCTGTCCGGAGACGTTCCCTCACCGGGCCGAAGCAGTCGCCCGGGGTTTCCTGGAAGGTGAGCAGGCCGAACCGGGTGATGACGATGCTGACCTGCTCATATTCGACGGTGCAGTCGGGCCTTCGGGTAATCATCTTGGTGATCAGGAAAAAATAGGAACCGAAATCCTCCGCCTTGGGGCGGTGCTCGGTGTTCAGGATGTCCTCGACGGTCAGGGCTTCGAGCCGGAAGTACCCGCAGAGCCGTTTCACCAGGTCCTGGTCCGCCAGGCCGTTGACGTTGATCCAGTTGACCATGCCCTCCTCCTGCATGGCCAGGATCTCCTCCAGGGACTCGGGGGTGATGAACGAAATCTGCTCGGCGTTGTACTGGATCAAGGAGAGCGTGGCCTCCACGGGAGTGCGGTCGCCGATGTAGATGGGCGTCCCTGGGACGCTGCCGGCGGTGCCGTCGGAAACGCTCTTGAAGATGGGCTCGATGGCCCGGATCGGTTTTTGCTTTCGGGCTTCCCTCATGAGGACGAGAGTATTCCTCCCGGCCCGGCCTGGCAATCCCGGTTTTGCCGGGCGATACTTATTGAGGTTCCTTGGAAGCCTGAAAAAGGTCTTTTCTGTTTCAAGAACTATTACTATTTTATCTAAGGTTTTAATATGCCTGACCGCAGGCTGCTTCAAGGCAAAACGAATCCAGGAGGATTTCATGAACCCCCGCTCGCGCTGGACTTGGCTGGTCTTCGGCTCTCTGGCTCTCTTTTTTTCATCCTGCGGCAAACCCGACGGGGTGGCCGGCGCGACCGCCTGGGAGGGACAGCAGGTGCCCGAGTCGGTGGCGGTGGAGTCCCTGGCGGTTGCCCGGGGAAGCTTGGCGGACGAAATACGCGCCTCCGGCACCGTAGCCGGAGTCCGGGAGGCCTTCGTCGTGTCCGAGACCCAGGGCCTCGTGAAGGCCGTGTCCTTCGGCCTGGGGGACCGGGTCGCGGAGGGCCGGGAGCTTTTGCGGGTGGACGACCGGATCGCCGCCCTGAACCTCGACCGGTCGAAGGAGCAGTACGAGGCGGCTCGGCTGGAGCTGGAGGCCACGGAAAAACTGGCCGCCGCCGGCCGGGCTTCCCCGGCGGACCTCACCCGGGCCCGGGGCAACGCCAGCGGAGCCAAGTCCCAGTACGAGACGGCCCTGAAAGCATTCAACGACACCCGACTTCGAGCCCCCATCTCGGGAGTGATAGCCTCGAAGGACGAGGTCGCCACGGTGGGCGCCACGATAGCCCCGGGAGTCCGGGTGACGCGGATCATCGACACCTCCTCGTTCCGGATCACCGTGGGGGTGGGGGAACGGGAGGTGGGCCTCATAGAGCCGGGGGCGGCGGTGAAGGTGTACGTTCCCGCAGCCCTGGGAGAGGACTTCGTGGAGGGGACCGTGGCGGCGGTGGCTGCCGGAGCGGATCCCGCCACCGGGAGCTTCCCGGTGGTCGTGGAATTCCGGAACGGTTTCGCGGGCCGGGTGAAATCCGGCATGGCCGCCTCGGTTTCCATACGGGCCCGAGCCTCGGAACCCCTGGTCGTGATCCCCAGCGCGGCCCTGGTGCGGAGGGGCTCGGACTTCGCGGTCTTCGTGGACCGGGACGGCACCGCGGAGGTGCGGCCCGTGACCCTGGGCCGCAGGTCCGGGATTCGTGCGGAGGTGCTTTCCGGACTGGCGGAGGGGGACAAGCTCATCATCAGCGCCTTGACCCGGCTCCGGCCCGGGGTTCCCGTGGTATCCACGGAGCGCGGCGACACCGCCGGCTGGGAATAGGAGCCGGACATGAACCTTCCGAAATTCTCGACCGAGAACAACGTCCTGCTCACGATAGTGCTGGTCACGGTCCTGGTGCTGGGGACCTTCAGCATAGCCCGGATGCCCCAGGAACAGTTTTCCGAGGTTCCCTTCTTCTGGGTGAACATCGCGGTCCCCTTTCCGGGGGTGTCCGCGGGGGACATAGAACGCTCGGTGGTCGTGAAGATCGAGCGGGAGATGCAGGGGATCGACAGCCTCAAGCAGATCCAGAGCGTGGCCTCCGACGGCCTGGCGATCGTACGGGTCGAGTTCGACGACGGCATATCCAACGACGAGTTCGACCGGCTTTTCCAGGACGTCCGCACCCGGTTTTCCCGGGTCGAACTGCCGGACGGCACCCTCCAGGCCCTGGTGGACGATTTTTCCTCCAACGATTTCCTTCCGGTTATCGAGGTCGCCGTCTCGGGTCCCGCCGCCTATGAGGACCTCAACCGGACCGCCCGGGCCCTTCGGGACAGGATCCTGGAGGTCAAGGACGTCTCCTCCGTAGACCTCGTGGGCGACCGGGACCGGCGAATCGTGGTCGACGCGGATCGGGACCGTCTGGAATCCGTGGGCATCTCCTTGAACGAGGTCCTGCGGGCGGTACAGCAGAAGAACGTGACCGTGCCCGGGGGAACCCTGGAGACGGTGTCCCGGGAATACCTGCTCCGGACCGTGGGTTCCCTGCAGGGCATCGGGGACTTCGACAAGGTGATCGTCCGCAGGGTGGGGCCCTCGGGGGCGGTGGTCCATGTGGGGGACGTGGCCCGGGTCTACGAGGCCTTCGACGAGAGCGGGGATACCGCCCGGATCAACGGGGACCGGGCGGTGATCCTCCGGGTGGGCAAGGTCCCCCGGGGCTCCGCCATCGGGGTCATCGACGGGGTCAAGGAGATCGTCGGGGAAGCCTGGACGAGCCTGCCCGAGGGCGTCCGGATCGACCTGGTCAACGACTCCACCGTGCAGATCCGGGACAGCGTGGACGTCCTGGTGTCCAACGCCGTCCAGGGGCTCATTCTCCTGTCCGTGATCCTCCTTCTGTTCCTGGGCATCCGAAACGCCCTGATGACGGCCCTGGGCATCCCCGTCACCTTCGCCATCACCTTCCTTATCCTGGAGGCCATGGGGGAGACCCTGAACTCGAACACCCTCTTCGGCCTGGTCCTGGTCCTGGGCATGATCGTGGACCACGCCATCGTCATCACCGAGAACACCTTCCGGCTCCGGCAGCTGGGCTTCGACAAGAAGAAAGCCGCGATCGAGGGGACCGCCCAGGTAGCCTGGCCCATCGTCTCCTCCTCCCTGACCACCGTCGCGGCCTTCCTGCCCCTCATGCTCCTTCCCGGCACGATCGGCAAGTTCCTGCGGGTGATCCCCCTGACGGTCATCATAGCCCTCCTGGCATCCACACTAGAGGCCATCCTCTTCATCCCCTCCCATGCCGCGGAGTGGCCGGGGGGAGACAGGCTGAGTTCGAAGCCGGATCTTTTCCAGCGCATCCGCCCGGGCTTCGAGCGTTTCGTGAAGGGCCTGTACGGCAGGCGGAAGTTCGTGGTCCTGGGCTTCGCGGCCGTGACCATCGCCATCTTCTCGGCGGTGCCCTTCATCCGACAGGACCTCTTCAACGCCGAGGACTTCACCCTGTTCTACGTCGACCTGGACATGCCCACGGGCACCAACCGGGAAGCGACCGAGCGGACCATCCGGGCCTTCGAGGAGCGCATCCTGCCCCTCAAGGGAAACGGCGAGGTGGCCAACGTCATCTCCTCCGTGGGATTCCGATCCTCCGGCAGCGGAGGCACCTCCGCGGGCAACGTGGGCCAGATCGTGGTGGACCTGACGGAGCTGAAGGAGGGGCGCAAGCGTTCCGTGGCGGCGGTGATGGACGAGATCAAGGGCATGACCTCGGACATACCGGGACCGGAGACCGTGCTGTTCCGCAAGGCCCAGTCCGGGCCCCCCGTCTCGCCCCCCGTGGGCTTCCGCATCCGGGGGGACGACTACGACGGACTCGCCGAGACCGCCGCCCTCATGCGGGAACGCCTTGCGGGCTACCCCGAGCTCTTCAACATCGTGGACACCCTCCAGTCGGGCACCCCGGAACTGCGCATCCGCATCAACGAGGAGAGGGCCGCGGCGTACGGCCTGACCGTTGCCGCGGTCGGATCCTACATCCGGGGCTCCTACGACGGGTTCCCGGCGGGCACCGTCTTCTTCCGCAACGAGGAGCTGGATGTGGTGGTGCGCTACGCGGGCACCGGCGGGTCCTCCTCGGTGGAGCGGCTCCGGGAGCTCAAGATCCCGGCGGCGGACGGACGGCTGGTCCCCTTCTCCGCGGTGGCCGAGCTCGTGGAGGGGGCGGCCCTGGCGTCCATCAAGCGGGTGGACGGAAAGCGGGAGGTGGAGGTCTCCTCCCAGGCCTACGACAAGGAAGGCGTCCAGGGCATCAACGCCGACATCCGCTCCTGGTTCCAGTCCGAGGTGGCCCCGCGCCACCCGGACCAGACCCTGATCGTGGGCGGCGAGTTCGCGGAGCTGGCGGACCTCCTGGTCCAGATCCTCCGGGTCTTCCTGGTCGGGCTTTTCCTGATCTACGCGGTCCTGGGGGCCCAGTTCAAGAGCTACACCCAGCCCTTCCTGATCCTCCTGTCCGTCCCGATCGCCTTTTCCGGGGTCATTCTCTACCTTCTCTTTTCCGGAACCCCCTTCTCCACGACGGTGCTGTACGCGGGGGTCGCGCTGGCGGGGATCTCGGTCAACGACTCCATCGTGCTCATCGACTTCATCAACGAGAACCGTCGCAACGGAAAATCCGTGGCGGAAGCCGTGGTGGACGCCGCCGTCACCCGGCTGCGGCCCATCTTCCTGACCAGCGTCACCACCATCGCGGGATTGCTGCCCACGGCCCTGGGCCTGGGCGGATACTCGGTGGTGTGGAGCCCCATGGCCGCAACCATCATCTTCGGCCTGATCTTCTCCACCCTCACGGCGGTCACGGTGGTGCCCGCCCTGTACGGCCTCCTGTTCGACCGCGGGCCCCGGAAGGCGAAGGAGACCGCGGCATGAGAACTTCAAAAAGGATGACAGCCATGAACCATCCCTTCCTGCGGGCGACCGCGGCGGTCGTAGCCTCCCTGGCGGCGATCGTTCCGTCCGCGGCCCAGGCCGCCCCGGGCGGCGCCTCGCTTACCCTTGCCCAGGTCGCGGCCCGTATCCTGGAGAGCGATCCGGCCGTTATCTCCTCCCGTGCCGCCGCGGAGGCGGCCCGGGTCCAGTACGAGCTCAAGCTGGACGAGGCCCGGCCACGCTTCGTCCTGGGACTGACACCCTTTTCCCTGGACCAGCGGCGGATTTTCGATTTTTCCGGTTTTGACTACGCCGATGCCCGTACCCTGAGCGCCGGGGCCGGCCTCACCCTCAACCAGGCCCTGCCCACGGCGGGGTCCTTCAGCGCCGGGGCCGAGACCTCCTTCAAGGCCGTCGACACGGACGGGGCCTTGGAGTACGAGCTCGTCCCCTCCCTGTCCGCCAACCTCCGCCAGCCCCTGGGAGCGGGGGGGCAGTTCCTGCCCGTCGC
>JBGSPT010000240.1:0-9794 GCA_041738475.1 Treponematales bacterium | reverse complement strand
CGCGCCGCGGACCGCTTCCTGGCGGAGCGCCGCATCCGGGGGGGCCTTGTCATCCGGGGGAACCCCGTGCCCGGCCGTTTCGTGGACACGGTCTTCGTGGACCCCGAACTGGAGGCCGCGGACGAGGCTCCGTCCCTCCGTACCGTCGCCCTGGACATCGAGACCGACGTGGAGGCCGGGACGATCCTTGCGGTGTCCCTGGCGGGCCCGGGACTGCGGGAGGTGCTGTTCCTGGACGAGGCGGCGGCCCTCTTCTCCCCGGACCTTTCGGGCCCGGATCCCGCGGCCCGGGATCCCTCCCCCTTCGAGGAAGCCGACGACGAGGGACGTCCCTATCTCGTGCGGCTGTATTCCCGGGAGGCGGACCTCCTCCGCGCCCTGGGCGACCGGATTCGGGCGGCGGACCCGGACCTGATCACCGGCTGGAACGTGGTGGACTTCGACTTGGCCCAGCTTTCCCGGAGGTGCCAGGCCCTTTCGGTTCCCTTCCGCATCGGGCGCACCGAGGATTCCGCGGAAATCCGGGAGCTCGACGGGGGGCGCCGCTTTGCGGCTTCCATCCCGGGCCGCCAGGCCGTGGACGGGTTAAAATTAGCCCGAGGCGCCGGCCGTTTCGAGGACCTCTCCCTGGGCGCCGTGGCCCGGGAGGTCCTGGGCACGGGCAAGTCCGTGGAAAGCCGGGGCCGGGCCAAGATCGAGGAGCTCATCCGGCTCCGCCGAGAGGACCCCGCCGCCTTCCGTCGCTACTGCCTGGCGGACTCGGAGCTGGTCCTTGCGATCCTGGAAACCACGGGCCTCCTGGACCTGACCCTCAAACGGGCCCAGCTGACCGGAGTTGGCATCGATCTGGCCTGGACCAGCATCCCAGCCTTCGAACGCATCTACCTGGACGAGCTCATGGCCCGGGGCTACGCGGCGGCCCCCAAGGTCGAGGGACGCCGGGTATCCGGAGCCGCTGGGGGGACCATCCTGGAACCCCGGCCGGGGCTCTTCCGGAACGTCCTGGTATTCGACTTCCGGAGCCTCTATCCCTCGGTCATGCGGACCTTCAATATCGATCCTTTGTCCTTCCGGCTGGCGGTCGCGGAGCCCCGGCCGGACGATATCGAGGCCCCGAACGGGGCCCGGTTCCGCAGGGAGCCGGGAATCCTGCCCGTGGTGATCGAGCGGTACTTCTCCGAGCGCCTTGCGGCCATCGACCGGGGGGACGAGACGGCTTCCTACGTCTACAAGATCCTGATGAACTCCTTCTACGGAGTGCTCGGCGCCGAGGGCTGCAGATACGCGGACACGGCCCTGGCGGGGGCCGTAACCTCCTACGGCCGGAAATGGCTGCACTGGGCCCGGGACTGGTTCGCCGCCAAGGGCTATCGGGTGCTCTACGGGGACACGGACTCGGCCTTCGTGGATTCCGGTCTGCCCGAGGGGGCGGGATGGCCGGCCCTGGACGCCCTGGGCCGCCGTCTCGCTCCGGAGCTGAACGGGGATCTCGCGGCGGCCGTTCGGGACGAGTACGGCCTGGAATCCCGTATGGAGCTCAAGTTCGAGAAGGTCTATTCCCGTTTCTTCATCCCCCCCCTCCGGTCCCGGTCCGAAGACGACGAGGAGGGGGACGAAAAGGGGCGGGCCAAGGGCTACGCGGGATTCCGGCTGGGTCCCGACGGGGGGGAGACGGAGGTCAAGGGCATGGAAGCCGCCCGGCGGGACGGCACCGCCCTGGCCCGGGAGCTCCAGGTTGAGACGATGGACCTGGTCTTCCGGGACGCCCCGCCCGCGCGGGTGGAGGCCCACATCAGCCGGATCCTCTCGGATCTCAGGGCGGGCCTGCTGGACGATCGGTTGGTCTACCGGAAAGCCCTGCGGCGCAGCGCCGCGGCGTATACCAAGGTGGAACCCCCCCATGTGCACGCGGCGCGGATCCTGGGCTGGACGGACCGCAGGGGGGTCGTGGAGTACCGGATCACCAAGGCCGGGGCGGAGCCCGCGGGCCGCGAGACAGCAGCCCTGGACTACGAACACTATGTGTCCCGCCAGCTGAGGCCCGCGGTGGAAGCCTTGCTATCTTCCGCCGGGATGGACCCGGACCTCCTGTTCGGGGACCGGCCTCAGCTGGAACTCGGCCTTTGACCGGAGGATCGGCCCGGTTCCATTACTTCGCGTAGTAACATGCCCCCTTTGACCGCCGCCGACTTCTCGATATACTAATAGCGATATGCAAAATCCTCCTCTCGTTCCCGGGCAGGGTTTCGGCTTGAGCCTGCTCCTGGCGGGTTTTCTGCTTGCCGTCGCCACCCTGCACCTGGCAATGTACGCCGGGGGCCGCAGGAAAGCCGGGGACCTTCCTTTTTCCCTGCTGGCGGTGTTCGCAGCGCTTCGGGTGGCCCTCATCGGGGGGCTCTTCGACGCCCTGTTCCTGCACTTTCCGGCGGAGCACAGGCGCCTGGACGCGGTTCCGGATTTCCTCATCCTTCCGGCGTTCGTGTATTTTCTCCGGACGCTCTTTCCCGACGAATCGGACACACGGCTCGCCTGGGGTGTTTCCGCGGCCAGCGGAGCGTGGCTTGCCGCCGCGGTCCTGCTGCCCCGGGAGGCTGCCCGCTGGGTCTCCCTTTCCTATATCGTGGTCACCGCGGGCGGCATGGCCCGGGCGTTGAACGCCCTGGACCGGGCCGAGAAGGCGGGGAAATCCGCGGTCCGCCAGGCCCGGATCGGCACCCTGCTGTTCGGCGTCTTTCTGGTGCTGGACCTGCTGGGAGTAGCCGTGGAATCCGGCCTCGGCAAGGCCGGTCTGGCCATAGGCTGGGTGGCCATCTTCGCCGCCTGCTCCGCCGCCCTGGGCCGGCGCATGCAGGATGCCTACGAGGAGGCAAGCCGGGCCTCCCGGGCCCTGGCCAGGCATAACGAGGAGCTGGAAGTCCTGGTGGAGAACCGCACCCGGGAGCTGACGGAGGCCGCCGAGGGCCTCCGGCGCATGGCGGAGACGGACGGACTCACGGGCATCGCGAACCGCCGGAGGTTCGAAGCCGCCCTGGAGGAGGAACGGCGCCGGGCCGTCCGGGCGGGCTCGACCCTTTCCATCGGCATGTTCGATGTGGACCACTTCAAGGCCTACAACGACACCTACGGCCACCTGGAAGGGGACGAGTGCCTCAAGAAGGTGGCGGCGGTCCTGTCGTCCCATGCCCGAAGGCCCGGAGACCTGGCGGCGCGGTACGGAGGCGAAGAGTTCGCCCTGCTCCTGCCGGATACGGATCCGGCGGGAGCCCTGGCCCGGGTGCGCTCCGCGGCCGCGGAGATCCGGAACCTAGTCCTGCCCCATGAGAGTTCACCCTTCAGGGTGGTCACCATCAGCGCGGGGGTCGCCTCGGCCCCCCGGGGCGTCGGTGACCTGGTCCTGTACGCGGACCAGGCCCTCTACGCGGCCAAGGCTTCCGGACGGGACTCCGTCCGCCAGGCGGAACCCTAGTCCCGCTTCCCGGTCACCTTGACGATGTGGTAGCCGAACTGGGTCTGCACGACGTCGGAAACGGAACCCACGCCCAGGGACTTGCAGGCAGCCTCGAAGGGAGCCACCATCTTGCCGGGCCCGAACCATCCCAGGTCCCCGCCCGCGGACTTGGAGGGGCAGGTCGAGTTCTCCCGGGCCAGGGAGGCGAAATCCGCGCCCGTCTTGATGCGCTTGAGCAGTTCCTGGGCCTGGGCCCGATCCTTGACGAGTATGTGGCTGGCTCTCCATTCCATACGATTCTCCTTGAGAAGTGGATAGTGTACGGTAAACAGGAAACGGGAGCGGTCCAAGGGGTGCGGCCGCATCCCATGCCCTAGCATGAACAGGTGCCTCAGCCGATTCCGTTTACAGTTCAACGCAGAATCTACGTTAACAATTCGGTCTCGTTCAATATACCGACGACCGATTCGCTAAAAAATGTAATAACGGACCATCCGAAGGAACAATCCCCGGACCGTCAACTCGCCTCGGCCGCGGCGCAGGCGCCCAGGGAGGCTATCCACCCGCCTCGGTTCAACAGGGCGCAGCCGCCCTTGGTCTCCGTCAACTCCGGGTGCCGGGCCCGGATGGCCGCCAGGAGGGGGGAGTCGAGGGCTTCCCCCAGGGACCGGTCCGCGGCGCTCGTGTCCGAGAAGGGTGCGAAGGGGCAGGCCTCCAGCGCGCCCTCCGGGGAAAGGTGCAGGAAACCCCGGCCCGCGGCCAGGCAGCCGCCGTAATCCTCCTCGTCCCCGGGCAGGACCACCACGGGATATCTCAGGTCCCGGAAGGCCTTCTTGGAGTTCAGGGCCGCCTTCTGGACGTCCGTGAGCACCAGGGGCTCCGTTCCGGGGGCGGCGGGCACGTACTCCACGACGAAGAGGACCGAGGCGCCCGCCTCTTCCAGGGATTCCAGGAAGGATGCCGAGAGCAGGGTGTCCGCGTTGCCCGATGTGGCGGTCACGGAGACTCCGAAGAGGGCTCCCCGCTTCCGGAGCGCCCCCATGGATGAAAGTACCTTTTCGTGGATCCCCGCCCCCCGGCGTTCGCCGGTTTGGGAGGGGTCTCCCTCGATGCTGAACACCGGGACCAGGGAGCCCCGGGCGAAGAGTTCCAGCCAGGCCTCGTCGACGAGGAGGCCGTTGGTGAACACCGGCACCAGGGGGCCGGGCATGCGGGACACCTGCTCCAGGAGGTTCCGTCGGAGGAGGGGTTCCCCGCCGGCCAGCATGAGGACCCCGACTCCCAGGTCCAGGGCCTCCCGGAAGAGTTCCAGGAAGCGGCGGTCGGACAGCTCCCCCGAGGCTCCCGCGGCGGGCCGGAGGGCCTTGGAGTAACAGCCTGTGCAGTTCAGGTTGCACCGGCGGGTGACGCTGGCGATCAGGACGGCGGGTACGGTCCTGCCCTCCGCGGCGGCCCTGTGTCGTCGCCGGGCCTGGGATTTCTGGAACGCGGCGGTGCGGAGAAGGCGGAGGGTCCTGCGGATGTCGAGGGGCCGGGAACGGGC
The DNA here is from genome assembly GCA_041738475.1 of Treponematales bacterium. Lineage (GTDB taxonomy): Bacteria > Spirochaetota > Spirochaetia > Treponematales > UBA12059 > JAAYUR01. The sequence continues at coordinate 4,803 of JBGSPT010000240.1, read as the reverse complement.
GGCGGTTTGGAAGAGGGAACGGACGCGTTCCCCGAACAGGGCGCTGGGATCCATATAGGACTCCTGGGTGCTCGGTTCCGCCCCCCTACGGGGCGCGGTGTCGTCGGGCCTCCAAGGCCCCGACGGATCGGCTCCGTCCCGCCGGATCGGCCGTGGACGGAGCGCTACGTATCAGTCGATAAAAATATACCTCACCGCGGGGTCCGCGGCAAGGTCCGGGCGATTGCGCCGACCCTCGTTCATGAAACGTTCATGTTTTTTTCCACCGGCGTTCATGGAACCCCGTCCGGCGGACCGGTATGGTCGTGGGTGGAACGAAACCCTATCGGTGCAATCGAGGAGGCGTCAATGGCGCGAGGCGTAGGGCCCGGATCGGCGTGGAAGGTGGGTGCCGTGGCCGCGATTCTTGCGGCTGCCGCGGCGGTTTTGATCGTCAAGGGGCTTGAGACACCCCGGCCCCAGACGGAGCCGGATCTCTCGGTCCGGGTGGGCCTGCCCCAGGAACGCGATATCCGGAGAGTCATCACCCTGAACTCCTGGGTCTCCTCCCAGGCCACGGTGGTCGTCGTTCCCAAAGTGGCCGGAACCCTCCTTGCCCTGGACGTGGATGTGGGGTACCGGGTGAAGGCGGGGGACAGGATCGGCCTCGTGGATCCCGCCCCCTACGAGCTGGCACTGGAGCAGGCGCGGGTGGCCCGGGACGGCGCCCGGAATGAATACGAAAGGGCCCGCAAGCTCTTCGAATCCGGCTCCACGGGGCAGCAAAACTTGGATATGGCGCGTACCCAGGCCGAGTCCGCCTCGGCCCAGTACGACATCGCCCGGCTGAATTACGACAACACCCGCATCACCGCCCCTGTTTCCGGAGAGATCGTGAACAAGTCCTCCAACGTCGGCTCCCTCGTTTCGACCGCGGTTCCGATCGTTACGATATCCGCGGACGGAGAGCTCCTGGTGAGCACCCAGGTACCCGAGCGGTATGCCCCCCGGTTCTTCCCGGATCCCCCCGCTCGAGTGACCGTTTCCGCCGCCGCGGCCTCTCTCGCGGATCTGCCCGCCCGAATCCGCTCCGTCTCGCCCTTCGTGAAAAGCGAGACCCGGACCTTCGAGGTGACCTGCGCTTTGGAGGGCAGGCATCCGGCCCTCCTGCCGGGCATGTTCGTCTCGGTGGGCTTTGTCCTGGAATCCGTGGAGGGCATTCCGGCCCTTCCTCTCACGGCCCTGGACGGGAGCCGCAGGGCCTGGGCCCTCGACAGGGATTCCATGACCGTGCGGCCCGTGGACCTCTCGAAGAGTTTCACCGACGGGGTATGGATCGCCCTGGATGAGGGCTACCAGGGGCGCGAATTCGTGACGGAAGGCCAGTACCTCCTCAAGGAAGGGGCCCGGGTGCGGGTGCTCGAGAACGGGGCCGCCGGGACGGACGGAGAGCCAAAATGAAGGTCAGCGATTACGGCATAGACCATCCCGTACCGGTCACGATCGTCTGTGCAATCCTGGTGCTCTTCGGTGTTATAGCCGTCGCATCCCTCACCCAGTCCCTGTTTCCGGATTTCACGAAGCCCACGGTCTACGTGACCGTCGAGTATCCCGGCGTAGCCCCGGAGGAGATGGAGTCCCAGGTCACCTCCCTCATCGAATCGGAGCTGGCGAAGGTTTCGGACATCATTTCGTTCTCCTCCCGATCCCTGCCTTCGTTCTCCGCGGTCATGCTGGAGTTCGACTGGTCCGTGAACGTGGACGACAAGCTGGTCGAGATCCGGGAGCGCCTCAACGCCATACAGGACGATCTTCCGGAGGGGGTCCAGGGCATCCCCCGGATCCGGAAGATGAACCCGAGCGAGATGCCCATCCTCACCGTGGGGCTCGAAGGGGGGGGGGCCCTGATCGACGGGGCTTCCTACCTCGAGAAGCAGGCCGTCCCCCTGGTTTCCGCGATTCCCGGAGTGTCCGCGGTGGATCTGCTCGGCGCCCCGGAGCAGGAGCTCGCCGTTCGGCTGGATTTAGAGCGCCTTTCGGGGCTCGGGATCAGCCCCCTGGAGGTGGTACAGGCCCTGAGCGTATCCGGTGTCGTCGTTCCCGCCGGCGAGGTGGGAGAGGGGGCCGAGATGCTGAAGGTGACGACTTCCTCGACCTTTTCCGCCCTGGACCAGGTCGGCCGGGTGGTCGTGGCGAACCGGGGCGGAGCCCTGGTCCGGGTGGAGGATCTCGCGGACCTGGAGGTAGCCGAGTCCCCGCCGGAGCGGTACTCCCTCATAAACGGGGAGCGCGCCCTGATACTGGACATCACGGCGCAGCGCGGCGTGGATACCGTCAAGATCATCGAGGCCGCGAAAAAAGCATTCTCGTCCCTGGAACAGGCTTCGGGCGGGAATATATCGTTCATATACTATCGCGATCAGTCGACGAGCATCCGCGCAGCGGTGCGGTCCGTCCGGAATTCCGCCATCCTGGGAGGCACCCTGGCGGTCGTCATCCTGTTCCTTTTCCTGGGCGAGGTCCGCGCGACGGTCATCATCGCTCTCTCCATCCCCTTCTCGGTCCTCTTCACCTTCATCTCCCTGTACCTGGGGGGACACAGCCTGAACACGATGACCCTGGGCGGCTTGACCATGGCGGTCGGCATGATCGTGGACGCCTCGATCGTCATGCTGGAGAACATCTGGCGCCATGCCCGTGGGGGGGAAAACCCCGCGGCCGCGGCCAAGAAGGGGGCCGGAGAGATGGGCGGGGCCATCATCGCCTCTACGCTGACCAGCATCGTGGTCTTCGTGCCCCTGGTCTTCGTCCCGGGCATCGCGGGCATCGTTCTCCGGGACATCGCGCTCACCATCATCTACGCCCTGTCCGGGAGCGTGATCGTGGCCGTCATCCTCGTGCCCTTCCTCTCGGCCCGGCTGTTCCGGACTTCGGGACGCCCCGGGCGGAAGGGCACTCCGGCCTCACCCCCTCCCCTGGCAAAGGGGGGACGGGTGTCCGGGGAAGGGCGGCTTTCCTTCTTCGGGCGGTTCAGCCGCTGGTTGGACGGGCTTGAGGCCGCATATTCCCGAACCCTGGAGAAAATCCTGGGGCACGCCGGCTTCACCATCGCCGTCTCCTCCGCGGTGCTGATCCTCTCGGTCGCCCTCCTTTCTACCCTGGGGTTCGAGTTCATCCCCGCCGCGGATTCCCGGGAGATCATCCTGGAGCTGGACCTACCGCAGGGGCATTCCCTGGACAAGAGCTACGCGGCGGCCCGGGAGGCGGACCGCCGCATCCAGGCGGAGATCCCCGAGGCTGCCCGGAGGATTTTCTACGTGGGCCAGGCCGGGGCCTTCAGCGCCTCCGCCACGGTGCCGACCCATGTGTACGGCATCATCCTTCTCGGCCCGGGGGGCCGGTCGTCCTTCGATCTGATTCCGATCCTGCGGGAGTCCCTTCTCGCCTCCATCCCGGACGTACGTGTGAACGTAAGAAACGGCGGGAATTCCGAGAAGACGGCGACGGCCCTCGGAGGCGCGGGATTCCGGGTGTCCCTGTCCGGCCCCGACGCCCAGCAGGCGGCGAGGGCGGCGGAGCATGTAGTCGATGTCCTGGCCCGGGATCCCGAGGTGGCCGGCGCGGCCGCATCGGTGACCTTGGATGTGCGGAGCCTTACCAGCGATATCGACCTGGCCGCCGCGGGAGCCTTGGGGGTGACGCCCCAGGATGCGGCGCAGATATCCCGCATCGTATTCGCCGGCGTGGAAGCCGGGGAATATGAGGGTGTCGGGGACGGCATCCCCATCCGGGTGTACGCCGGCTTGGAGACGGGTTTGACCGAAACCGTGTTCGATTCCATCCCGGTGCGTTCCCGGAGCGGGAAGGTCCTTTCCCTGGGCGCGGTGTCCTCCCTTTCGGAGCGGAGGGGCCTCTCGGAGATTCCCAAGGAGTCCCGGCTCCCCTCCGTCCAGGTGGTGGCGCAGCTCCGGGGATCGAGCTTCCGGGGCGTCCAGGAGCGCCTTGAGGAGCACCTGGCCCGCAATCCCCTGCCGGAGGGAATCTCCTGGAAGGTGGCCGGGGCTGCGGAGGAGACCGCGGATTCGTTCCGCTCCCTAGGGGCCGCCCTGCTGCTCGCGGTGATCCTTGTCTACGCGGTCATGGCGATCCAGTTCGAGCGCTACCGCCAGCCCTTCATCGTGCTTCTCGCCGTGCCCTTCGTGCTGATCGGGGTGGTGACGGCGCTCCTGGCCTTCGGGTCCACCCTTTCCATCATCGCGCTGCTCGGCATCATCGCTCTGGCCGGGGTGGCCATCAACAACTCCATCATCATGATAGACTACACGAATCTGCTGCGCGGCCGGGACGGGCTCCCCCTCCGGGAGGCCGTGATCCGCGGGGCCTCGTCCAGGATCCGGCCCATCCTCATGACCACCCTGACCACCCTGCTGGCCGTCCTGCCGCTGGCCTTCGCCCAGGGGGAGTCCCGGACCGTCGGGGTCCTCGGCCAGGCCTTCCTGGGTGGGCTGACGACTTCAACCTTGGTGTCCTTTTTCCTGACCCCCAGCCTGTACTGGCTGACGGAATCCCGGGCGCTGAGGCGAGCGGAGGCACGGCGGTCTCCCGGCGCCCTCCCGGGGCGCATGACGGAGGAGAGCGCGGAATGAGAGTGACCAGGATTTCGGTTTTGCTCATACTGGCCGCGGGCCTCCTGTCCGCGGGACGGGCCCAGGAACCGGTGTATACGCCGGACGAGCTCCTGCGGCTTCTCGGGTCCCGCAACGGGGACGTCCGCATGGCGGACGCCGAGGTGAAGGCCGCGGAAGGCGGCCTGCGGACCGCCCG
>JBGSPT010000239.1:0-6379 GCA_041738475.1 Treponematales bacterium | reverse complement strand
GGGGCGGTCCGCGCGGCGGTTTGCGCCGCCGTGTCCGACGAGTATCTCCGGCTCGAGGTTACGGGGATCCCGGAGTCCCTGCGCCGCCGGGGAGCCGAGGTTTCCTGTCGGGTCGTCGAGGCTCTCCCCGGCGCCGGGGATCTGGGAATTCCGGACGCCCGGGCCGAATTCGTCGGTCCTTGAGCCCGGGAACCTGGAAAAAACTCCATTCTGATATATACTGATCTGTACCCTCGTACAACGTTTCCGGAGGCCCGAATGCGCGGAAAGCTCCCTGCCCTGATCCTCGCCCCCCTCCTCCTCCTGGGCGGCTGCGACGCCTTCTTCACGAACGTGTTTGCGGGCCTGGCTCCCCTGGAGGTCCCGAGCGCGGCCGAACTCGGAACCCTGCCGGTCTCCGACCTGGAGCGCCTGGCGGAGGACGACCAGTTCTTCGAGGAGCTGGCCGGGGATCCCGCGAAGGAAGCCGCCGTGCTGGACAACCTGGACGATCGGTTCGATCCTACCGGCTCCGATCCCGCGGACACGCCCGAGGAACAGAAGGCCGCGGCCCTGTACGCGGAGGTCCTGCTCCGGACTTCGGGGGCGGACACTATAGTAGCCGGCCTGGCAAACTTCGCGGCGGAGGACGGATTTGACGAGCTCGAGAGCGGAGATATCGGCGCGGCCCTGGCCGGCCTCTTCGGGGAGTCCCTTCCGACCCTCGCGGAGATCGAGGCCATGGTCGCGGCCCTGGACCTGGCCTGGGACGCCTACGCGGCGATCGGGGAGGGGATACCCGGGGGCGTCGGATTGGATTCGTCCCTGAACGCCGGCGACCTCGCCTTCAACGCGGCCCTGGCCGCGGCGTTGCAGGGCGTCTCCGTGACGTCCGGAACGGTGGCTGAGATGATTTATGACGCGAGCCGGGGGTTCGATGTAACAGGATACGGCGCCGCTTTCGATGGCACCCTCCTAGAAGGGACCGCCATGGACAACCTGCTGGCCGCCGCGGGGTTCGATCCCGCGGACCTGGGCCTCTAGAGGAGCGGCGTACATGAAGCGCATCGGAATCGTACTTGCAGCCGCAGTCCTCCTTCTGGCGCCCCTGGCCGCCCAGGACATCCCCCTGTCGGGCTTCGCTCCCAAGGATGCCCGGGCCCTGGGAATGGGCGGTGCCTTCACCGCCGTGTCCGAGGGCTTTTCGAGCCTCTACGGCAACCCCGCGGGCTTCGCCGGACCCGAAGGCGAGCTGACCATCCTGGCCCCGACGTCCTGGCTGTACATCCGCCCGACCTCGGACAACATCGCCCTGCTTCGGAGCGCCGCGGCCGACGACGGCGCCGCGGTGAACGCCCTGGAGACCCTCCTGACCGACAACGGCCTGGGGGGCGGGGCGAACCTGGGGATCGGCTACGTCGGAAAGGGTTTCGGGATCGGGGCCTTCGTGACCGCCGACGCCTACGCCGCCGGGGACACCCTGGCGGGCGCGGTCATGGATGTGGACCTCCAGTTCAACGCGGTCATCGGAATGGCCCGGACCGTCAAGGTCTTCGGCCTGGGCCTGACCCTGGGCGGGAACCTGCGCCCCTTCTACCGTGCAGTCGGAGACATCCCCCTCTCCGAGGTGGTGGGGGCGATGATGGGCGACACGGACCCCAGCGACGTCTTCCTCTCGAAGGAGCTGATCTCCGGCTTCGGCCTGGCCGCGGACCTTGGGGCCTCCCTCGAACTGGGGACCTTCAAGCTCGGGCTGGCCGTGCGGGACATCGCCCCGGCCTTTCAGGCCTACAGCAACACCGTGCAGGATCTGGCGGATTCCGGCTTCGTGACCTCCTCGGGGACCCCGGCGGGCTCCTTCGCCCTGACCCCCAACGTTGTCCTGGGAGCGAGCTGGAACCCCGACCTGGGGGCCTTCTCCCGGATCCTGGACCCCCGGTTCATGCTGGAAATCCAGGATCCCCTGGCCGCGATCCGGGACCGGGCCTCCTTCTGGAACCTGGTGCACGCGGGGGTCGAGGTCGAGGCCCTGGGCTTCCTGGCCCTCCGGGCCGGGGTCAACAAGGGCTGGCTGTCCGCGGGAGTCGGCTTGGACCTCTTCTTCCTGGAGGTCGACGCGGCTGTGTTCACCGAGGAGCTGGGCTGGCGCCCGGGCCAGAACGGGCGGAGCGGAGTGGCCCTCCAGGCGGCCATCCGGCTGTAAGGAATCGGCTCCTTCAGGCCGATACTCGAAGGAAGCCCGGCCGGGACCGAACCCGGCGGGCGGTATCCGGCGCCTCGGGCGCGGGAGGTGGTGCATGATGCGGACGAGGAACTTCGCGGCAGCCGCGGCGGTATCAGCCGCCCTGACCCTGGCCTCCTGCCAGGACTTTTTCACGTCCTCCTTCGCCTCCTGGGCCCAGCGGGATCCCTCGGTGCCCTCCGGCCTGACCGCGGACCAGGCGATGAGCATCGCGGACCAGGCGATCGTAAACTGCGACACGGACCTCGCCCAGGCCCTGCTTCCCCAGATGGCGGACTTCCTCGCCGGCACCCCCTCGGACGACCTGGTCTAGGCGGCGGTGGACACCGCGGTGCTGGCCTCCGGGATCGGAGAGGCCTTCGGGGAAGCCTTGGCGACGATCGGGACCGATGTGATCGAAGGCGGCGGAACCCTGACGCCCGCCCAGATAGACGCCCTGACCGCGATCCTTGACTCCATCACGGTTTCGGCTGACGCCGTCACGGTGTTCACTTACCTGGAAGGCCAGACGGTCGCCGATATGGCCGCCGCCGGAGTAACCGCGGCGGACTATGTAATGGCCGCCACAGCTCTCCTGATCTCCGACGTTGGGGACGCGGCCACCCTCTCCACGCTCATCCAGAACGATTTCGTAGGATATGTACCTGGACCGAACGACGCTCTCATCTCCGCTCTGATCTCGGATGCTTCGGGATATGCGCCTTGGGCTTCGGATCCGTTGCTGAGCGCGATGTCCGACATGTTCGACGCCCTTTAATGACGGGAGACGCCATGCGAATCAAAAAAACATCCCTTGCAGCCGTCTTGTTCACGGTTTCCATGTCCCTATGCCTCCCCCTCTCCGCCCAGACCGCCGCGCCCGGCGTTCCCGTCTCCCCCCGCAGGGCCGCGATCGGGGGCCTCCACGCGGCGGACCTGGCCGGTTTCGACTCGATCTTCACCAATCCCGCGGGACTGGCGTCCGCGGAGGGCGAGTGGATGTACTCCCGGATAGCCCTGAACGCCGCGGGACCCATCTTCGACATCGCCAACATGGCTCTGAGCGGCACGGACATCCTTTCCAACCTGACCAGCCTCCTGGACCCGGCGGGGCGGCTGTACACGTCCATGGACCTGGCCACCCCCATAGCCCTGGGCTACGTGGGCAAGGGCTTGGGGATCGGGATCTTCAACCGGACCTACGTGGTCGTCAACGCCCCCTCGGTCGCGGCGTCCTTCCTGACTTTCGGGGAGGAACTCCTTCTTACAGGCGGCTATGCCAAACGCTTCGATCTGGGGGAAGGAAACCTCCTGGACCTGGGCATCGTGGTCAAGGGCTTCCTCCGGAACGAGTTCGCCTGGTCCGGGGCGCTTACGGACGTCTCGACCGCCTTCAACGACATCTTCGGAGGCATACCCTTCAACATCGTGACGGGCTTGGGCGTGGACCTGGGCGCGATCTGGACCTTCGGGGATTACGCCCTTGCCCTGAGCGCCCGGGACGCCTTCTCGCCCTACATCGCTTCGTCCTACACCAGCTACAACGGGTTCAAGGCCAATCCCACGGCCAACAAGATCGAGACGGTCACGGACCTCATGCCCGTCGACCTGTCCCTGGGCTTCCGCTGGAGTCCCCGGTGGCTCTTTCTGGCCCGATCCGGCAGCGAACTGACCCTGCTGGCGGATTACCGCAACATCTGGGGCCTGTTCCGGATCCTGGACCGCAATCCGGTCCTGGAGCTCAGTCTGGGGGCGGAGATCGTCATGCTCGAGATCCTCAGCCTCCGCGCCGGGATCCGAGACGCCCTGCCCTCCGCGGGTTTCGGCCTGGACCTGCAGTTCTTCGACCTCAGCCTGGCCATGTACGGGAAGGAGCTGGGCCTGGAACCCGGGCAGCGGCCGGTGTTCAACCTGGACTTCGCGATCGATTTCCGGTATTGATGCCTTCCGGACGTCTTTCCCAACGAACTCCTGGTTCCTGAGTCCCGGCTCCTCCCATGCCGCGTTGACACTCCCCGGTTCCTTCCGATAGTCTAAAAGTCCGTTTCGGGCCGCTAGCTCAGTAGGTAGAGCAACGCCCTTTTAAGGCGTGGGTCACTGGTTCGAATCCAGTGCGGCTCAGCATGGAACGCCCCGGCGTCAGCCGGGGCGTTCGTTTATGGCGCACTGGATTCGATCGCCGGTCCGCGCCGAGCGGTAGCGAGGAAGAGGCGCCAGGGATTACGTGGCGCGCGATAGCGCGCATATATATCCTTCCTTTCGTAAAACGATGCGAAGCATCGTATGGCGCCGTCAGCGGACCGGCGCGGCCCGGAGCGAGCGGGCAGGAAGGCCGCGAGCGCAGGGCGAATCCAGTGCGGCTCATTTCAGTGGACGGTGAACGGTGGGCAGTGGACAGAGGAGGCGCAGGGTTACGGCGTGCTCCGGCGGCGCGGCCGCTACCGCACCCTTCCCACGAAGGCCTTCACCGCCGCCTTCTCAGCCGCGTCGTCGGTATCCTTGGTGGCCATGGATACGGCGTCCACGGGCTTGGCGCCGGTTTTTTCCAGCAAACCGGTCAGGTCCCGGAACAGGTTGTCCAGGAACCATCGGTTGGCTGTGACGAAGAGGTAGACCCGCTTGCCGGCCACCGGGGGCTTGGTCTTCAGCCAGTCCCGGATGGGCGACTTTCCGTTGAAGGCCTGTACGATGCCGTGGAGGACCAGGACCTCGTAGCGGGAGAGGTCTTTAGACTCGAGGTCCCCGGCAGCGGCCTCGTCGAAGGGGATTCCGGAGGAGGCGAAAGCTTCCCGGAAATGGGCGATGTAGGGCTCGGTCTGCTCGTTCACCTCGTCGTAGACGAAGAGTACCCGGGACGGGGCGGATTGGGCTGTCAGTGGTAGGAACGCGAGTACCAAGGATAGGGCCAGGATAACCTTTTTCATGCGATCTCCTTTCCCGCGGAATATGTCCCGTCCTGGGACATATTCCATCCGGGAGTCGTATCAACTTCACGTTCAGAAAGGATCCGATGATCTTCCGAGGCGGTGCCTCGGAGCAGGTCCGTCCTAGAACTGGCGTATCGCTCGCACTCGATGCCCTGACGACGAACTGTGTTCCGCGGTGGATCCGTCCGCGAAGGAAACAACGGATATATTCTTTATATCCCAATCGGGTTTTGAGGATGAGTAGTACCATTCCGAGGCGAATCCCCCGATTCCGTTGTTTACCCCGGTCCCGTCATCCACGAGGTTGGTCCAAACCAGACGGAGTTCCTCCAGGGAGGGCAGGTACCAGTCGTCCATTCCTCCGCCCGCGTAGTCCCAGCAGACATCCCCGGCGCTCAGTTCGGTGGAAGGAACCCCCAACTCAACGGCGACCGCCTCGATATTCACGATGGTGACGGTGTTCGTCCTTCCCGTTCCGACATCCGGAGGTAGCTCGACCGGAAAGGTAATCCAGAGATTCGACATATTCGTACTCCAAGCCATTGCGGAGGACAGATCCGATTCCATGATCTCCAGACCGTGGATGCCCCAGTCCTCGGTGTAGAACACGATACCGCCCCCGGGGCCCGTGTCCCCGATGGAATAGCGGTCTACGGACTCCAGGACGTCATTCACGCAGGATGCCAAGGTCAGGATGGAAAGGGTGATGATCGCGATTCGGGTGCTCGGCGGGAAGCGGTACGCGTTCATGTGCTCCTCCGATATGATGTGATGAGGACAATGCGTACCAGTATATCGATCGAATCGACCGAGCGGGGTCCCAGTATGGAAATATTTTTATTTTTTTCCCAGCCGCCCGGGTTTCAGGCGGCTGGGGTAGTTTGAGGAGAAACAGTCTGGGTTGTTCTCAGTTCACCCCGAGCTCATCCTGCAGGAAGGCGATGGTCTGCTTCCAGGCCTGGCGGGCGGGGCCGGGGGCGTCCACGTTCTCGTCCTTGACGAAGGCGTGGCCGACTCCGGTGAAGACCGATTCGGCATAGCGGGCCTTCCGGGCCGCCAGGGCCTCCTTGAAAGCCTGGCGCTGGGCGGGAGGGATGCTGGCGTCGGCGTCGCCGAAGATACCCAGCACGGCGCCCTTGCGGCCGAGTTCGCCCAGGGCGGACTCCTGCTGGATGAGGCCCGAGCCGTAGAGGGTCACGACAGCGCCCAGGCCGGGCTGGCGGGTACCCAGGAACATGGCCTGGGCTCCGCC
>JBGSPT010000229.1:0-2846 GCA_041738475.1 Treponematales bacterium | reverse complement strand
CTCCTCCGCGTGGGGTTCCGCCGTCCGGGGGAAGCGGTAGGGCTCCTCCGGGGGCGCCGGCGTCCAGCCCCGGCCGGAGGACTCCCTCAGGGGCTTCCGTAAGGAAACGGTCACCCCGTAGACCGTCCGGATGTCCCCCTTGTCCCGGGCGTCGAAGGACTTGCGGTCCAGACGGAAGGACTCCAGGTTTTCCGGGGAGGTTCGCAGGAGGGCCAGGATCCGGCGCTCGATGTCCGGCCTTCCGTGGTCCAGGGAAAGCTTGAGCTCGGGGATGCGGTAGTTCGGCACGGGTCTCAGGGCCCCGCGGGGAGGGTCCGCTCCACCTGGACGGCCCCGGACCGGTCGAAGTCCATCCGGAACTCCGGGAGGAAGGGTACGGGGGCGCTCACCCTGGCCCGCCCTTCCAGGCGGTACCGCACCACCCGGAGCTTGGCAACCAGGTCGAAGAGGTCCCTGCCGGTCTCCGTGAAGTTGAGGAGGATGGGAAGCCGGACCTCCGCCATCCCCCCGGCGGGGACGGGCACGGCCCGGTCCACTGTACCCGAGGCCCACTTCCGCCCCTCCCCGTGGAAGCGGTAGGAGACGGCGGAGAACTCCACCGGGAAGGCGTTGGGATTCTCCACGTCCAGGACCAGCTCCAGAAGGACGTTCACGAGCTCGTGCCGAACCAGGACGATGGACCGTATCGCGAGGAGGGGCTCCCGGACCCGGGGGAAGGTCCCTTCCGCGGATGCGGATCCCAGGGTCTCGGGCGTTCCGGCGGGACCGGGGCCGGAAAGCGCGGCGCCTATCCGCCAGGGGATCTCGGCGGCCCCGGGACCGGACGCCTCGGGAAACTCCCGGAGGTCGAGGACGCATACGTAGTTCTCGGTCCGGATTTCCCCCGGGGCCAGGGCAAAGGGTCCGGCGGGAGGAAGCCCGCCGTCCGGGCCGGAGGACTTGAACTCCGCCGGACCGTCGGGGAATTCCAGACCGCAGTCCAGGGACAGGTCCGGGAGGGTCCGGGATCCCGGGTTCGCCGCCCGGACCTCGAAGGAGAACCTCACCCGATGCTGATCCAGGGCTTCCGTCCGCACCGGGCCGATCTCGACCCCGGGACCGGGAACAGGGAGCCGGGTGGCGCAGGAGGAGAGGAGGACGGCCGTCAGCCCCGCGCACAGGGCGAAGGCCGAGGCGAAGGCTGCTGTGCGGCGTTCCAATCCTAGACCTCCAGCTTCTCGTACTGCAGGCGGTAGAGGTTGGCGTACACCCCCTCCCTGGTCATGAGGGTCTCGTGGTCGCCCTCCTCCACGAGGCGCCCGCCCGCCAGGACCAAGATGCGGTGGGCGTGGCGTATGGTGGAAAGCCTGTGGGCGATCACCACGCTGGTCCGGCCCTTGAGGAGCTCCGCCAGGCCCTTCTGCACGAGCTTCTCGGTCTCCGTGTCCACGGAGCTGGTCGCCTCGTCCAGGATGACGATGGTCGGATCGTGGGCCACCACCCGGGCGAAGGAGATAAGCTGGCGCTGGCCCGTGGAGATGTTCGCGGCGCCCTCGGAGAGGTCGGCCTGATATCCTCCCTCGAGCTTCGAGACGAAGAGGTGGGCGTGGACCACCTTGGCCGCCTTCTCCACCTCCTCATCCGCAAAGGGACTGCCCAGACGGATGTTCTCCGCCACGGTGCCGGAAAAGAGGAAAACGTCCTGGGGCACCGGCTGGACGGTCCTTCGGAGCTCGGGCAGGGGGATGTCCCGGATGGGCGTCCCGTCCACCAGGATCCGGCCCTTCTGGGCGTCCCACATCCGGGCCAGGAGGTTGGCTATGGTCGTCTTGCCCGCCCCGGTGTATCCGACGATGGCCACCATCTCCCCGGGCTCCACGGTAAAGGAGAGGTCCTTGAGCACCCACTCCTCGTTCTTGTAGGCGAACCAGACCCGGTCGAACCCGATTCGGCCCCGTACGGGTTTCGCCAGGGAACGCGCACCCGTATCCTGGATGACCTCGCGGGCGTCCAGGAGCTTGAAGACCCGTTCGCCCCCGGCCATGGCGCTCTGGAGGATGGTGTATTTCTCGGAGATGTCCGTGACGGGGTTGTAGAACATCCGCACCAGGTTGATGAAGGCGATGAGGGTTCCCAGGGAGACCGCCCCCGTCGTGTGCAGCCCCGCCCCGTACCAGAGGAGCACCGCCAGGGAGCAGGAGGCCAGGAACTCCACCACGGGCCGGAAGGTGGCGAACACGTACATCTCCCCCAGGTTCGCCTTGAGCAGCTCGCCGTCGTAGCGGGCGAACTCTCCGGCGCTCCGTTTCCGGCCCGCGAAGAGTTTGACCACCGAGACCCCGGAAAGGTGTTCGGAAAGAAAGGAATTCACTTTGGAAAGCCACTGGCGCTGGCGCCGGAAGGCGTCCCGGGCCTTGATCCGGGATATGGTGGTGGCGACCAGGACAGGCGGCAGGGTCGCCAGGACCACGAAGCCCAGACGGGGGCTCAGGAACACCAGGGCCGCAAGTACCCCGACCATGAGGCTGGCGTCCTTGGCGAAGGAGATCACCACGCTGGTGAAGAACTCGTTGAGGGTTTCCACATCCCCGGTCATTCGGGTTACCAGGCGTCCCACGGGGTGCCGGGAGAGGAAGGACAGGGACTGCCCCGTGGTGTGACGGTACAGCTCCATGCGCAGATCCTTCATGACGTTCTGGCCGATCCGGGCGGAAGCCCAGATCTGGGCGTAGGTCGTCACCAGAACAAGGATGAGGACAAGGAAGAAGACCGCCAGGTAGGCCGAGATGGAGCGCCCGTCCCGGGCCCGGAGAGCCCGGGCGTCCTCCGGGGCCAGGGCGCGTAGGGCCTCGAACCTCACCGCCGCC